>JBAVOA010000141.1:0-12949 GCA_049691635.1 Aestuariivirga sp.
TCCAGGGTGTGGCAAGGCGGGTGAAGGATACGGCGTTTTTCGGATTGCGGTCGCTTTGGACCTAAGCGGGCTAGCGGAAAGCCACCTCACGGGCGTTATCATCTTTCACGCTGTCGCCTTTGGCTTCCCGTCGTGTGGCCCAAAGGTGCGTTGGGGAACATCGCCCCAATGCAAATCCTTGATTTCGGCGTTTCGTTTTGGATGCAGCGGGTAATGGGTGCGGCTCCGCATGCGCGAGGCCTCTCCGACGACAAGAAGCCGCACGTCTGATTTCGTATTGTTGATGAAGGTGTGGGCGAGTCCTGTTCCGGCCGGAAAGCCCACACCGTCTCCCGGCTTCAATGGGCGGATGTGTCCGTCGAGCCAAAGGTCGGGCGTGCCTTCAATCACATAGATGAACTCTTCCTCGTCTGCCTCCGCATGGGGCCATGACAGGCGCCGTCCCGGCATAAGCCGCTCGTGGTGGATGCCAAGCCGCATCAGGCCAAAATGCTTGGCAAAGGATGCGCTGATCGTCATCAACTCGCCATCGCCGGGATAGTGATGAATGTCGCCGGATTCAATTGCCGTGTAATGGGAAACGGCGGAATTGAACAATTTGTCGGTGTCTGACATGAGGAACCTCGCTGGATTTTCGGGCAGTGCCACAAACAGGAAACTAAAATACAATAGCAGCATACTGCGCTATCGGTTGGCTTATAGCGTCAACCCGGGTGGCAGAGGCAAGTTGAATTTCTTTCCGGTGCAGCTGAGTGTGGCAAGGTCACGCATCCATTCATAGTGGATACCCTTGACGGAGGTGATGGTGGCGCCCGCCGCAGCGACGCGCCTGAGGCCGCTCTCATGGCAGGGCGGCGGCGAAGCGGTGGCATCTTCAATCACTGCCACGCGGAAGCCCTGCTCCATCAGGCCGATGGCCGAATGGGCAACGCAGACGTCGGTTTCCAATCCCACTAAAACGAACTCTGTCCGGCCGGCCTTCCGGATGGCCTCAAGTATCGACGGCTGGCCGCAGAGGCCGAACACCATCTTGTCGTGAACGATTGTGTTCGGTGGCAGTTCCTTCACCAGCTCCGGCACGAGCGGGCCATCATTGACCACGTCTTCGGCGGTGGCGATAACCGGAATATCCAGCGCCCGGGCGAGGCCCATGAGCCAGCCAATGCGGGCAACCAGAGGGGCGCGCCACTCCGGCGGCAGCTTGTCGAGAAAATACTGCTGAACATCAATTACAACAAGACAGCTTTGTTTGCGATCAAACAGGGCGTGGTTCATCGCCTTATGCTAGCGTTTGTCCGGCCGCCATGACTACTCCCGCATTGCAACGCCGCTGGCGGGATGGGTCACTTGAAACTGGACCTGTTATGGTGCCAGATGGGGGCCTAGGAGGATGGCTTGCCTCCTGTATTTTGCGAGAAGGAAAAGCCCCATGAAGATGACCACCGAGGAAGCATTTGTAAAAGTGTTGCAGATGCACGGGATTGAACATGCTTTCGGGATTATCGGCTCGGCAATGATGCCGGTGTCGGACCTGTTTCCCAAGGCGGGCATCACCTTCTGGGATTGCGCCCATGAAACCAATGCCGGGCTGATCTGCGATGGCTATTCGCGGGTGACCGGAAAGATGGGCATGGCAATTGCGCAGAATGGTCCGGGGGTTACCGGCTTTGTGACCGCGGTGAAGACCGCCTATTGGAACCATACGCCGATGCTGCTGGTGACGCCGCAGGCGGCCAACAAGACAATGGGCCAGGGCGGCTTCCAGGAAGTGCCGCAGATGTCGCTGTTTGCGGATATGGTTTGCTACCAAGAAGAGGTGCGCGATCCCTCCCGCATGGCCGAAGTTCTGAACCGTGTCATTGCGAAGGCCTGGCGCGGTTGCGCCCCGGCGCAGATCAATATCCCCCGCGATTACTGGACCCAGGTGATCGATATCGAACTGCCGCAGATCGTGAGTTTCGAGCGCCCGTCCGGCGGCAAGGAAGCAATTGCGCAGGCGGCAGCCCTGCTCTCGGAGGCCAAGTTCCCAGTCATCCTGAATGGGGCGGGCGTGGTGACCGGCGGGGCGATCAAGGATTCCATGGCGCTGGCCGAGCGGCTGGATGCGGCGGTGTGCTGCGGCTATCAGCATAACGACGCGTTTCCAGGCAGCCATTATTTGTCAGCCGGCCCGCTTGGCTACAATGGCTCGAAGGCGGCGATGGAATTGATCGCCAGGGCCGATGTCGTGCTGGCGTTGGGCACGCGCCTCAATCCGTTTTCGACACTGCCGGGTTATGGCATCGATTACTGGCCGAAGAATGCCAAGATCATCCAGGTCGATATCAATGCGGACCGGATCGGCCTTACCAAGAAGGTGACCGTCGGCATTGTGGGCGATGCCAAGCAGGTGGCCCAGCAGATTCTGGCGGGCCTTTCACCAAAAGCGGGTGACGCGGGCCGCACCGAGCGCAAGGCCACTATCCACCAGACCAAGTCGGCATGGCTGCAGAAGCTTTCCTCCATGGACCATGAGGATGATGATCCGGGCACGGTGTGGAATGAAGAGGCTCGCAAGCGCGACAAGGACCGCATGTCGCCGCGCCAGGCCTGGCGCGCCATTCAGGCGGGGTTGCCGGCGAACGCCACGATCTCTTCGGACATCGGCAATAATTGCGCCATCGGCAATGCCTATCCGACCTTTGAAGAGGGGCGCAAATATCTGGCACCCGGCCTGTTCGGCCCCTGCGGCTATGGCTTCCCCTCCATCGTGGGCGCCAAGATCGGCAAGCCGGACGTACCGGTGTTCGGCTTTGCGGGCGACGGGGCCTTTGGCATTTCGATGAATGAGATGACCTCGATCTGCCGTGAGCAGTGGCCCGCCATCACCATGGTGATTTTCCGCAACTATCAATGGGGAGCTGAAAAGCGCAACAGTATCCTGTGGTATGACAATAATTTCGTGGGCACCGAGCTTGACCCGAAACTGAGCTACGCGAAGATTGCCGAGGCCTGCGGTTTCAAGGGCGTGACCGTTCGCACCCAGAGCGAAACCACGGCGGCCCTGAAGAAGGCGGCCGAAGACCAGGCCAAAGGCATTACCACCTTCATCGAAGTCATTCTAAATCAGGAGCTGGGCGAGCCCTTCCGCCGGGATGCGATGAAGAAGCCAGTGCCTGTCGCCCATATCAACAAGACCGACATGCGGCCGCAAAAGGGTGCGGCCTGAGACAAGACGAAGGGAGAACAACTGGCCGGATGAAACCCATCGTCACCTTCAATGCCGGTTCTTCCTCGCTCAAGTTTGCGGTTTTCGATGGCGCACTGACCCAGTTAGTGGTGGGCCAGGTTGCAGGCTATGGCCCCGAGGCGCTGGAAACTGCATTAGCGTCGATTGAAAGTAAGGGTGTTACCCTGCAACACTGCATCGGCATTGGCCACCGCATCGTGCATGGTGGCACGCGCTATACCGCACCGGTGCGCGTTGACCAGAACATCCAGGACGATCTTGAAAGTTTACGCAAGCTGGCGCCGCTCCATCTTCCCTATGGGCTTGGGGTGCTAGCAGCGTTGCGGAAGCTGGCGCCCGATGTGGCGCATATCGCCTGTTTCGATACGGCCTTCCATGCGGGGCGTGACGACCTTCACACGCGGCTGCCGCTGCCGCGCGGCTATCACGAGCGGGGCTACCGGCGCTACGGCTTCCACGGCTTGAACTATGAGCATGTGGTTCGGGAATTGCCGTTGCAGACGGGAAGGCCCCTGCCCCGCCGCCTGCTGGTGGCTCATCTCGGCAATGGCTCGAGCATGTGCGCCATCCTGGATGGGAAAAGTGTTGAAACCACCATGGGATTTTCTACGGCGGACGGGCTGCTTATGGGCACGCGCACGGGGGCTATCGATCCCGGCGTTCTGATCGCCCTGATGCGTGATGAGCGGCTGGATGCGGAAGGGCTTGAAGACCTGCTCTACCGTCGCAGCGGCCTTCTCGGAATCTCGGGGCTGTCGTCGGACATGCGGGAATTGCTTGCGAGCCCTGCGCCCGAGGCGGCAGACGCTGTCACTGCCTATTGCTACCAGGCGGCGCGCTATGCCGGATCGCTCGCTGTTGCGATCGGCGGCCTTGATGCGATTGTGTTCACAGGTGGGATTGGCGAGAATGCCGGCGCGGTACGGCAGAAAATACTGGCGCAACTTTCCTTCCTTGGCTTTGCGGCGCAGGATGTGCATGTAGTGAAGGCCAATGAGGAGCTCACCATTGCGAGGCATGTCTCTGCCCTACTGGGGCAATGACATCGCGAGAAGCAAGGACGCAGTATCCACGATATCTTCAACACTGGCGCCGCGTGACAGATCTGAAATTGGTTTGGCGAAGCCCTGCAGGATGGGGCCGATGGCACGGCAGCCGGAGAGCTGCTGGGTGAGCTTGTAGGCAATGTTGCCGGCGTCGAGATCGGGAAATACCAGCACGTTGGCGCGGCCGCCGACTTCGCCGACGGTTTTCATTTTCCGTTCGGCCACACCGGAAGACAGGGCGGCATCGCCCTGCAGTTCGCCGTCGATCAGGATTTCGGGGTGACGTTTTCGCACGATGTGCAAGGCCGCAATGACCTTGTCGGCATCCGGATGGCTGGCGCTGCCCTGGGTTGAAAATGACAACAGAGCCAGCCGCGGCACCTCGCCCAATACCCGCGCGGCACTTGCGGCCGAGGCAATAGCAATATCGGCCAGCTGCTCCGCCGTGGGCTGCACGTTGACGGCACAATCGGCGAAGATCAGGCGGCGGTCGGGCCACTGCATCAGAAAATAGCTCGAAGGCGTTTCAAACCCCGGGGCCAGGCCTACCAGCATGTGCCCCGCCTCGATCACCCGGGCGGTCGGGTTAATCGCACCCGCTACCATGGCGGCGGCCTCCCCCACCGCCACCATGGCGGCGGCAAGAAAGAGCGGTTTGTTCAGCAGACGGAAGGCTATGGCCTCGGTCATCTTTGGCCGCACCGACCGGACATGGTCAATGAGTCGTGCGGTAGGTGCTGCCGCATCGGGGCCGAACAAAATCGGAACAGCCAATTCCTCGGAACGCAATATTCCAGCAGCCGCCTTAATACGGTCATCTTCGCCTTCGGGCATGACTATGGGTAAAGATTTACCTTTAATTCGGGCCTTTGCATAAGCGATTGCGTGCACGTCTGATTCCCCATAAAACCCTCCCAGAGGGAGGCAAAAATCACATTCTCGTCGGTAGTTTGCCACATTCTGGCAGCAATCCGGGGCTCAAGTTAAGATTAACACACTGGCCGAAAATTTGTGTGTTTTGGTGGGTTGTTTAGCGTTTTGAGGGGAAACAGGTATTGAAAAATGCCTTCGCCATGTTTGTAGCCGTGTTTTTGGCTTTCGCTTTGAGTACGGTGGTCCAGTCCGAGGACCTGCGGAGCCAGAAGCTGAACCAGAGCACGATAGGCTTGCTGGCCAGCACCCCTGAGCTTTCCGGAAATGTACTCGATATCGCCGATGCCATGGACCACACGGATGGTCTGCGGATCCTCCCGATCATTGGCCGCGGCAGCCTCCAGTCCATCAATGACCTGCTGTTCCTGCGCGGTGTCGATGTGGCGCTACTCTCGTCGGACAGCCTTGCCTTTGTGAAGAAGCATGATCTTTACAAGGAAGAGACTGGCAAGATCGCCTATATGGCAAAGCTGGCCAACCTCAATGTGATCGTGCTGGCGCGCAAGGACATTGCCGGTATCGAAAACCTTACGGGCCTGCGCGTGGCGACGGGGCCTGCCAACAGCGACGAATTTGTGGCGGCCGAGCTGATTTTTGACGCCATTGGCATGCCATACGAGCGGGTGCCAACGACGGGGAAAAATTCCGTTGCCGCCCTGCTTGATGGCCGCATCGACGCGGCAGTTTTCACAGGCGCCGCTTCCGTCCAACTGCTGAATGCCATCAAGGCAAAAAGCGGACTTCATATCCTGCCGCTTTCGCTGCCGGAAAGCCTGGCCGACACCTACTCACCAGCAATTCTCGACAGCAAGGAATTCCCCAATCTCATTCCTGACGGCACCATCGTTGAAACGGTTGCCGCTGCCCTCATCCTTGGGGTTTTTGATTGGCCCGACCGCACTGAACGCTTTTACAAGCTGCGGAAATTCAACAAAGCATTGCTCTCCACCTATCTCGCCACACGCAATTCGGATCAAAGCACCAATTTCTCGGCGGCCGTTCCGGGCTGGAAACAATATCTGACAGCAAAAGACCTTATGGGCGACAACAAACCGTCCCAACAATCACTCACACTTACGACGATCCAATAGGAGGATTTGACATGAACCATCCCCTGCCACGGAATGAACTCAGTGCACCAGACGACGACACTGAAGCCGCTCCTGCAAAGACCGTCCCCTCCTGGCTCACGCAGAACTACCGTGATGATGACGCCGAGTTCCTGGTCAACCAGTACCGCCGCAAGCAGGAGGAGCCCCTGTCGGCCACGCCGCCGGAAAACCGGACCTACGAATACTACCGTCGCAGGATCATGGACCGCCAGCGCGAACAGGTGGACGTGCAGATGGATCGTTCGCCCATGCCGCAGGTGCCGCAGCGGCCCATGATTCCGGCCAACGACGTGGAAGTTCAGCACCGCTACTACGGCAGCGAAAGGGACATGGGCGATGAGCCGGTCTCCTACGCCGCATCGGGCTATGACCGCCCAAAACTGAAAAAGAGCCTGCTGTTCGCAGGCCTGTTTGCCGCAGTTGCCGGTGGAACGATAGGCTTTGCGGTTACGAAATATGACCAGGTTTCACAAACCGCAAGCGATGCCTATGCCTTCGCGGCAAGCCTGTTGCCAGGCCAGCCAGACCCTGTGTTTGAGGCAAACCGCCAGACGGACATCAGCAAGAAGCCAATCGCCATTGCGTCCCTTGATGTATCCGATGTGAGCGGCAACCTGAACAGCATGATCCCCCTTGCGCTGAATGCCGAACCGGCATTTGCGAACCAGGAACTTGCCATCAAGATCTCCGGCCTTCCCGCTTCAGCTTACCTGACAGCAGGAAAGAAGCTTTCGGATAACACCTGGATCCTGAAGGACGGCGAGGAAGACGGCATCAATCTTTTCGTGCCGCAGTCCGACCGGTCGAAATTCGACATCTCGGTTGCGGCAATCGAAACCAATACAGGAGAACTTGCCGCACCGGTCAAGGAAATGACCGTTGCCATTGACGATGCGAAACTTGCCACAAACACCAATCTTACCGCCGACGAGCCGCTGCAGATTACCCCAGCAAGTGCTCCGCCGGAAACCAGCGTGGTGGTGAAGAAACCGGCAAGCGTGCAAGCAAGCGCCGCGCCTGTGCAGGTTCCTGCTGACCTTGAAACTGCAAAACCCGCCCTTTCGGCGGAAGTCACGGGGCTTCTCGGCAAGGGTGACATGCTGATGAAGACCGGTGACCTGATCATTGCCCGCCAGTTCTATAAACGGGCCTTCGAAATGGGTGCCGCGGAAGGTGCTTTGGGCATAGCCAGAACCTATGACCCCAGTGTCTTTACGGAACTGAAGGTGCAGGGCATCACGCCAGACGTGGCAAAGGCCACCGAATGGTATGAAAAGGCCAAGGCTGCCGGTGTTGCCGAGGCCGACGTGGCTCTCACGAGCCTGGCTGCCGCAACCCCGCAATAACCCGGCTTAAACAGGCTCGACTTCGCGCGCGGTTCAAGGCATCTATCAGCATGTCTTGAACCCTACCGGAGTTTAGCCATGCGTAGCGCAGACTTGATCGTGAAATGCCTGGAAGCCCATGGCATTGAACGGGTTTATTGTGTCCCGGGCGAAAGCTATCTGGCCCTGCTCGACGCCCTTTATGACAGCACGATCAAAGTCATCATCTGCCGGCACGAGTCGGGCGCCGGATTCATGGCCATTGCCGATGCACGCCTTACTGGAAAACCGGCCGTTTTCCTGGTGAGCCGCGGTCCCGGCGCCACCAACGGCTCAATTGCCGTTCACGTGGCCGAACAGGATGCAACCCCGGTGCTGGTCTTGATTGGCCAGGTTTCACGCACGGAGCGCGGGCGCGGGGCTTTCCAGGAGATCGACTATGGCCAGTTCTTCGGCGGCATGGCCAAGGCAGTTTATGAAATCCATGACGGCCGGAAGATTGGCGAGACGGTGACCCGCTCGCTGCGCCTGGCCAGCGAGGGCAAGCCGGGCCCGGTCATTATTTCCCTGCCTGAAGACGTTCTGAGTGACGAGGCTGGCGACACGGTCCCTGCCCCATTCCCAGTGGCTGTGGTGCACCACGGGGCCGCCGACATTGCAGCCATCCAGGCGATGGTTGATGAGGCCAGCACTCCCATTGTCGTTGCAGGTGCCATGTTGCGTGGAACCAGGGGGGCGGCGGCCTTGCACAGGTTTGCCGAAGCCTTGCGCATACCGGTTGCGGTCACCTGGAAAAACCAGGACATCTTTGACAATGGCTCGCCGCTCTACGCGGGCCACCTGGGCTTTGGAAATCCGCCTAAACACCGGCAGGTGCTGGCCAATGCCGATCTCATCATCGCGGTGGGAACAAGGCTTGGGGATGTGGCGAGCCTCAACTACACCTTCCCGGCGGCGCCGGAACCCAAGCAGAAGCTCATCCATATCTATCCGGACGGCGAACCCATCGGCAAAGTCTTCCGGACCGACCTTGGCCTTATTGCCGATCCGGCAGCAGTTCTCACGGACCTCGCTTTGCACCCCCGCGTTGTTTCGTCGGCACGCGAATCCTGGCGTTCGTCGATCAACGAGTTCGTGCGCGAATTTCAGCGCTTCACCTCGCCGGAGCCCAATGATGCCGTGGATTTTGGCAAGGTGGTGGTTTCCATTGCCGCACAGGCACCTGCCAACGCCGTGATCACGACAGATGCGGGCAACATGTCTACCTGGGTGCACCGGCACTGGGTCATGACACCAAAAAACACCTTGCTGGGCGCGATTGCCGGCGCGATGGGCTTTGGCGTTCCCACGGGCGTTGCCGCTGCGATCATTGATGGGACACGCATGGCGATCACCTTTGTGGGGGATGGCGGTGTGCTGATGACAGGCCAGGAACTGGCCACTGCCGTCCACTATGGCGCCAAGCCCAAGATCGTGATTTCAGACAATGGCATTTATGGTACCATCCGTACCCACCAGGAGAAGCACTACCCGCACCGGGTTTCGGGCACCGACTTGGTAAATCCGGACTTCACCCTGTGGGCAAAGTCCTTCGGCGCCTTTGCGTCCACCATCACGCAGGGCGATGACATCGATGCGAAGGTCAAGGCGTTTCTGGAGCATGATGGCGCTGCCGTACTGCATGTCAAATCCAGCAAGGAAGCGCTATCGGCCTTCACCACGCTGAGCGCCCTGAACTAGGACGCCGACCGTCCGAACAAGGCGTTGTAGAGTTTGCGGTCGCGACCGTAGACGTCCGGGCGGAACTCGATGCCATTTTCACCCTTGAAGGCGGTCGAATAGATGAGGTGAACGGGGATGTGCCTTTGCAAAGGAACCCGCGTGAGTACGCCGCTTGCCAGAACACTGTCCACCCGCTGGTCATTCCAGCCTGGAATTTCGCCGATGATCGTGTGGGCAAGATCAATGGGTCGCGACAGCCTTATACAACCATGGCTGAAGGCCCGCGAGGTGGAGGCAAACTTGTCCTTGGCCGGCGTGTCGTGCAGATAGATGTTGTGCTCGTTAGGCAGCATGAATTTCACCTTGCCGAGCGCATTCTTCGGTCCAGGCCTCTGCCGGAAGGTGAAGGGGAATTTTCCGGGGCCGTAGGCATTCCAGTCAATGGCTCCCCAGGACGACAAAGCTCCGTTCACAAAAACATCAAATTCCTCGGCATAGACGTAAGGGTTTGCCCTGAGCTTGGGGAGCATTTCCTTGGTGGCAATGGAATAGGGAACGGTCCACGTCGGGTTGAGTTCCACATACTCCATCTCGTCGGAAAATTCCGGGGTCTGGGTGGCCACAGCGCCTACCACAACGTTCATGCGCTCGACGATGACCGAGGACTGCACCCGCTGAAGTTCAAAGGCGGCGAGGTTTACCAGAAGGTGCTCTTCCCCCAGGTTATCAGGCATCCAGCGCCAGCGCTCCATGTTCACCATGATCTGGTTGATGCGGTCCTC
Source organism: Aestuariivirga sp. (assembly GCA_049691635.1). Lineage (GTDB taxonomy): Bacteria > Pseudomonadota > Alphaproteobacteria > Rhizobiales > Aestuariivirgaceae > Aestuariivirga. Next base: position 10,150 of record JBAVOA010000141.1, read on the forward strand.
GGGCTTCACGTCCATGGCAACGATCGTCTGCTTGCCGAGCAGGCCCTTTGCCTCGAGGCCATTGCGCTGCTGAAACCTTTGCACGGCAATCGCCAACTGCTGGTCATAGACGGGCGATCCCGTATCCTGCCACTCAAAGTCGCCGGTCAGGGCGAGCAGGGATCTTATCTTGGCCACGCGGGGATCGCTCATCCCCGGCTTCAGGACCGGCCCCTGGTCGATCACCGGCCACGTCATTTCATCAGCTTCCGTCAAATACACCTGCATCATCTTCTTGAGGGCTTGGTAATGCTCGTTGTGCGGCTCAAAATTTGACAGGAAAGCTCCGGGATTCCTCTGCTTGTTGAGTTCGGTGAGGACGCGCAGCACGTCAATGGTCTTGCGATTGCGGAACTGGTAGGGATCGACCTTCTGGGGCGCTATGCGCCCGATGCGAAGATCCGCAGCATAGGCCACGAAGAAGGCCGAATAGTAGAGTTCCGCCTTGGCTGCCCCATAAGGATCATCGGGATCGATGCTATCACGCACATCAATGAGCGTGTCGACCGGGTAATCATCGGGATTGAGGCCGTCAAACTGGGCGTCTTCAAGGCGCTGGATAAAGGGCGTCATGCGCCCCGTGCCCACCCAATAGATAGAGCCGTCATTATCAAGGTAATGGGCCTTGAGGGCTAGCCTGATGCGTTCAATCGGCAGGGGCTGGCGTTCGGGCGAATTCAAGATCTCGGCGAGCGCCGCAGAAACGGCTTCATGGCTTGGGACACGATTACCCTGCCCCGCCTGGGTCTGCTGTCCCGCCAACAGGAAAAAAACAACCGTGATGGTACGCAAGATCAGGTTCATGAATTCTCCACGGCCTCGGCGCTATACATTGAGCAGCAGGAATTCCCGCTCCCAGGAGCTGATCACCCGGCGATAGTGCTGCATTTCCTCGAACTTCACATCCTGATAGGCGGTGACGAATTTTTCACCCATCACCTGCTTTAGCGATTTGGTGTAGTTCAGCTTATCAAGGGCCTCGTCAAGGTTGATCGGCAAGGTATGCGCATAGCGATAGGCCGAACCGGTGACGGCCTCAGATGGCTTGATGCGTTCGATCATGCCAAGATATCCACAAGCGAGCGATGCGGCAAAGGCCAGATAGGGATTGGCATCAGCACCCGGAACCCGGTTTTCCACCCGCAGGTTTGCGGAATTTGAACTGGGAACCCGCAGGCTTACCGTGCGGTTGTCAATGGCCCAGTGGACATTGGTTGGCGCATCGGAATCTGGAACCAGCCGGCGGTATGAATTCACATTGGGCGCACAGAACGGCAGGGCCGCCGCAAGATAGCGCTGCAGGCCGCCAATGTGGTTCAGGAAAAGCTTTGAATGCTTGCCGTCTTTGCCGGCAAATACATTCTTGCCGGTTTTCACATCCAGCACGGATTGATGAATATGCATCGACGAGCCCGGCTCATTCTCGTGGGGCTTCGCCATGAAGGTTGCATACATATCATGCTTCAACGCTGCTTGCCGTACGGTGCGCTTGAAGAGGAACACCTGGTCGGCAAGTTCCAGCGGGTCGCCATGATTGAAATTTATTTCCAGCTGGGCAGGTCCGCTTTCATGGGACAGGGTATCGACATCCAGTTCCTGGGCTTCGCAATAGTCAAAAATATCTTCAACAATGGGATCAAAATCATTGGCCGCGTCGATGCCATAGGCCTGGCCACCTGACTCCTTGCGGCCCGAGCGGCCAATTGCGGCCTCGATAGGATAATCGGGATCAAGATTTTTCTTGCAGAGATAGAACTCCAGTTCCGGAGCTACAACCGGGCGCCAGCCCTTGGCTTTATAAAGCGCCAACACACGCTTCAGGACATGGCGCGGGGAAATCTCGACGGGTTCATCATTCAGGTGGAAGGCATCGCAAATGACCTGGGCGGTGGGCTCGATGTACCAGGGAACCATCCGCGTGGTATCGGGGTCGGGCTCCATGTAGATATCGATGGCACTGTCGCTCACGGCTGTGGTTTCCGAAACGAAACGGCCATTGATGGTGAGCGTGAAGACTTCCTCGGGAACCCGCAGCCCCCGCGACTTCTGGCCCTGCATGAATTTCTTCGGCGGCAGGATTTTGCCCCGTGCCGTTCCCGACATGTCGGCCACAAGACACTCAACCTCGCTGATCTTGTTGTTGGTGATGAATTCCTCAAATGTCGAGCGGGCCATGATTATCCATGAATTGTTGTGTCAGGGCATTGTAGCGCGCCTTCTTGACCGAGCAAAAGGGGGTCCGCTAAAGCTTTTACCATGGTTAAATCAATCGATGCACAATCCTATTATCAAGCCACTGCAAACCTTCAAATAGCGTGCGAAAGCCTCAAGGGCGAGGTTTCCGCCGACGTCTGCGTGATCGGCGCAGGCTATACGGGGCTGTCTGCGGCCCTCGAGCTTGCGCGGGCGGGCTACAAGGTTGTGGTTCTCGAAGCGGAACGTATCGGATACGGCGCATCGGGGCGCAATGGCGGACAGATTTGCACCGGCTTCTCATCGGGGCAGAAAAAGATCGAAAACCAGCTCGGAAAGGCTGACGCCATCAAATGCTTCACCCTGGCCGAAGAATCCAAGACTTTGCTCCAGCAGCGCATCAAGGAAAACGACATCGATTGCGATCTCACCTGGGGTTATATGCATGGCATTCCCAAGGCCCACCAGATGGACGAACTCAAGGCCTGGCGCGATGAATATGAAGAGCTGGGCGTAAAGGGCATCAGCCTGTTGAGCAAGCCGGAGCTGGAACAAAAACTTGGTACCA
>JBAVOA010000142.1:0-3011 GCA_049691635.1 Aestuariivirga sp.
CTCTACTACCGCGGCATCTACAAAGGAGGTTCACACAAATATGCGCAACCCTTGCGCGAAACGAACTATAACGGCCTGCCGCCTGCCTTTATCGTGGCAGCTGGCCTCGATCCACTTTGCGATGACAGCGAAGCCTATGCCGCCCGTTTGCGTGCGGCAAATGTCCCGGCCAAGGTCAGGCATGAGCCGCTTCTGGTTCATGCCTTCCTGCGTGCCCGGCATATGAGCAGGCCCGCACGCGAGAGTTTTTCTGCTATTGTGGACGCCGCCTGCCAGCTTGCCCACCACGGCAAACTTCCCGATTGAACAACCGAGGACTTTCATGACCATCAAAACCGTGAAGAAATTTCCATGTAAAATTAAAGAGGTGGAAAATTTCTGGATTCCCCTGTCCGATGGCGTGAAGCTTGCAGCGCGCATGTGGATCCCGGTTGATGCCGAAAAGAAGCCGGTACCCGCCCTGCTTGAATACCTTCCCTACCGCAAGCGCGATGGCACCATTGTGCGTGATGCCCTGACCCACCCCTATCTCGCGGGCCATGGCTATGCGGCGATCCGTGTTGACATGCGCGGCAATGGTGACAGCGACGGCATCATGCTCGATGAATATGCCAAGCAGGAGCAGGATGACGCGCTGGAGGTTATCGCCTGGATCGCGCGCCAGAAATGGTCCACTGGAAAGGTGGGCATGTTCGGTATCTCCTGGGGCGGTTTCAATGCCTTGCAAGTAGCGGCGAGGAAACCTCCGGCCCTCAAGGCCATCGTGACGATCTGTTCAACCGATGACCGCTATGAGGATGACATCCATTACAAGGGAGGTTGCCTGCTCAATGAAAACCTGGGCTGGGCCGCGACCATGCTGGCCTATTCCTCGCGTCCGCCTGACCCCAAGATCGTCGGCACCAAGTGGCGCAAGATGTGGCTGGAACGTTTGAAGGCTGAACCTTTCCTGCTCATTCCCTGGCTGCAGCATCCCCACCGGGACGCCTACTGGAAGCACGGCTCCGTCTGTGAGAACTTTTCGGCCATTGAAACACCAGTTTTGGTCGTTGGCGGCTGGAACGATGCCTACTCCAATGCAATTCCGCGCCTGATGAAAGGCCTGCGCACCACGCGCAAGGCCATCATCGGTCCCTGGGCTCACAAATATCCACATTTTGCCATCCCCGAACCCCGCATCGGATTTCTCCAGGAAATGCTGCGCTGGTGGGACCAATGGCTGAAGGACGAGGCCACGGGAGTCTCGCGCGATCCCGATTACCGCGTCTACATCATGGATGCGGAAAAGCCGGGAACCTCGAAGGCCAAATTGCCTGGCAGGTGGATTGCCGATGCCATGTGGGGGCTCGGAAATACCGATGTGAAAAAATGGTTTCTGACTGGGACAGGCATTTCGGGTTCAGCCGGCGAGGAAAAACCGCTGATCATTTCGTCAAAGCAGACTGCGGGTGCCGATGGCGGTGAATACTGCATCATCTGGCTCGGCCCGGAATTTGCCGGCGACCAGAAAAATGATGACGCGCAATCCATCACCTTCGATTCCCCCGCCCTGAAAACCGATATGGATATTGTCGGCCAGCCCCAGGTCGAATTTGAATTCAGCGTTGACCGGCCCGTGGCGGGCGTGGCGGTGCGCCTGAATGATGTCTGGCCAAGTGGCGAAGTTTCGCGCATTACCTATCACCTGCAGAATCTCTGCATGCGCGACAGCCGTGAAACCCCGACCTCCCTTGTTCCCGGCAAACGCTACAGCATCAAGATCAAGCTTGATGACATCGCCTGGCGCATACCGAGAGATCACAAAATCCGCGTCTCCATTTCAACCAGCTATTTCCCCATGATGTGGCCGGCGCCTGAACCGGTGACGCTCACGGTCTATGCCGGCAAGTCGGCATTGCATTTGCCGGTCCGCAAGCCCATCGAAAATGAAACGCCTGTGGCCTGGCAGCCGGCCGAAGCTGCAGAGCCTGCCAAGCTGAAGGAACTCAAAAAGCCCTGGCACAAGCGCGATGCGACGGTTGATCCAAAGACCGGGGAATGGCGCATGGCCATCGTCGATGATTTCGGCTCGAACGAAATTCAGCCCCACAAGCTCATTACCTATTCCGTGGGCCGCGAAAACTACACAATCATGCCGGACGATCCCCTGTCGGCCAAAATGGAAACCCATTGGACCGAGGAAATGAAGCGGGGCAAGTGGCATGCCCGGACCGAAACCTACGGCAGATTGACCGCCACCAAGACCCATTGGGTTGTGTGGGGGAAAATCGATGCCTTTGAAGGCAAGAAGAAAGTGTTTACCAAGGAATGGAATGAGCAGATCGAACGCAAGCTGCAGTGATCCACAGCAACCTGTGCTGCGTAAAAGCGTGGGTGAGTGGGTGGAATCCATCCATGATTGCCTTAGAACCGCCCATGGCTGAGAAAACGCAGGCTCCTTCGCCACCTCTCAGGCAGGCCGACTTCGCCGGCTTGCTCTTGCGTGTGGGCAGTGCCCGCGACCGCGCCGCCTTTGCCGAACTGTTCGATCACTTCGGCCCCCGCGTCAAAAGCTTCATGATGCGCAAGGGCGCCTCCGCCGAACTGGCCGAAGACCTGGTCCAGGACACCATGATTGCCGTCTGGTCGAAAGCCACCCTTTATTCGCCTGAACGCGGTGCCGTCTCGACCTGGGTCTTCACCATTGCCAGAAACCTGCGCATTGACCGCCTGCGCCGGGAATCGTCGGCGCACTTCACCGATCTCGAGGGCTTTGATGGCCCCGCCGACGATGTGGCCGGCGATGACGCCGTGAACCGCCTCCAGGAAGACGCCCATGTGGCGCGCGCCCTGGCGCAAATTCCGCCAGAACAGCGCGAGCTGCTGATCCTTTCCTATGTGGAAGACGTACCACAGAGTATGATAGCAGAACGTCTGAAACTTCCCCTCGGCACCGTGAAGTCCCGCATGCGCCTCGCCTACCGGCGCCTGCGCACGCTTTTGGAGGCCGTGAATTGACCATTCATCACCAT
>JBAVOA010000143.1:0-1576 GCA_049691635.1 Aestuariivirga sp.
GGCCTATTCCGACCACATCGGCCATACGATCATGCTGGCGGAGGGCAGCGAGGCTCCCAAGCAGATCAACACGGCCAACGCCATCTGGACGCGGTCGAAACCGGAGGTCACGGCGGAGCAGCACAAGGAATTCTTCGGCCATGTTTCGGGAACCTATTCCGACCCGGCGCTCACCATCCACTATCGGGCCGAGGGCCGCCATGAATATACGGTGCTGCTTTATGTGCCGGGTGATAGGCCTTTCGATCTCTACGACCCCGAACGCCGCGGCCGGCAGAAACTTTATGTGAAGCGGGTCTATATCGCCGATGACGCCCAGCTGCTGCCGCCCTATCTGCGCTTCGTGCGCGGGGTCATCGATTCGGAGGATATGCCGCTTAATCTTTCCCGCGAAATGCTGCAGCACAATCCGCAGGTTGCGGCGATCCGCAAGGCGGTCACCAACAAGGTGTTGGGCGAGATCAAGAAATTCTCCGAAACGGAGCCGGAAAATTTCATGAAGGTCTGGGAGATTTTCGGTCCGGTGATCAAGGAGGGGCTCTATGAAGACATGGAGCATCGCGACCAGTTGTTCGAATTTGCGCGGTTCAGAAGCACGAAATCCGCCGCGATGACCCTGAAGGACTATGTGGCGGGCCTCAAGGAGAACCAGACGGCCATCTATTATCTCGCCGGTGAAGACGCGCAGAAGGCAGCGGCCAGCCCACAGCTTGAGGGCTACAAGGCGAGGGATGTCGAGGTGCTGCTGTTCACCGATCCGGTTGATTCCTTCTGGGCGCGCACTGCCATGGGGTTTGAGGGCAAGCCCTTCAAATCGGTCACGCAAGGTGCAGCCGATCTGGATTTCATTGCGGTGAAGGATGCACCTGCCAGTCCCGAGGTGCGGGAATTCGCAACGGCCAAGCTGATCGTGGCGATGAAAGAAGCGCTGGGCGACAAGGTCAAGGATGTGCGGAGTTCCAAGCGCCTGACCGAGAGCGCCGTGTGCCTTGTGGCCGACAGTGAACTGGACCGAACGCTCGAGAAACTCTTGGCGCGGCAGAAGGATTCAGGCGTGAACGTGAGTGCGCCGGTGCTGGAAATCAATGCAGGCCATCCGCTGATCCTGGCATTGGCGGCAGCGGCGGATTCAAGCGTCCCTTCGCCAGAGATTGCCGATGCGGCCCAGCTTCTGCTGGATCAGGCCCATGTGCTGGAGGGGGAGCCGCTCAGCGATCCGGCGGGTTTTGCGCGGCGGATGGCCAGTGTACTGACGAAAGCCTTTGCGAAATAGGTATTGTGTCCGGCCTGCAACAGTGGCGGGTATTTTTGGCGCCGTACTTTCGCCACTCATCGCGGTCGCGTATGAGCTCTTGCAACTGTAACTGAGAAGGAGATCAACATGACAAGGATTTATTCGCGCTGCTGATCCCCGGGCTGCTGAGGCTTGGGCCTCGGTAGATAGCGTTACACGCGCCAGAGGCGCATTTTCACCACCACAGAATTCAACCGTCAGGTTTCCTGAAGAGCATTTCGCTGTTTCGAAACCATGACTCATTTTCGCCCGCGGCTGGTTCGCGTCTGGCGAGGGAGGCTC
>JBAVOA010000144.1:0-4167 GCA_049691635.1 Aestuariivirga sp.
CCTTTGGCGCAGGCTCAACCTTCTTTACCACCTCGACCGTCTTGGGCGCAGGCTTCTCAACCGGCTTTTCAGCGGTCTTGGTAGTGGCCTTGCGTTTTGATTCATCGCTGATCTTCGAAATATCAACCTGGATTGAATCCTGTGGCTGCACCTTGAATTTGTCGGGACCGGGCAAAACCACCAGTGCGGCGACGAGAATTGCGCCGTGCAGCACCAGGGATGTGATCAGGCTCTTGCGCATCGCTAGTTTGTGGTTCCCGTTTTCTTTTCGAGATTTCCCGTTACCAAGCCAATTTTGCGGAAGCCTGCCCCGTTAAGCAAGCCCATGACTTCCATGACCGAACCATAATCAACGCTCGTATCGGCGCGCACGAAGATCTGTTCCTCATAGCCGTTCTTGGCAATGGCCTGCAGCTTGGGCTGGAGTTCCTCAAGCGATATCTGGGTCTCCTGCAGGAAGATCGTCTTGTCCGCCTGGACCGTGATCGTAATGGGTTCGACACTGCTATCCATCTGCTTGGCTTCCGTTTTGGGAAGCTCGATGGGGACACCCACCGTCATCAAGGGCGCTGCCACCATGAAAACGATCAGGAGCACGAGCATCACGTCCACCAGAGGCGTCACATTGATCTCGCTCATCACGCCAGCCGAACTGCGCCGCCTGGAATTGCGCCGCGTGTATCCGCCTTTAGCCCCGCCTGATGCAGCTGCCATGCTTAAACCCGCTCATCCAGCTGACGTGAAATAATCGCCGAGAATTCGTCAGCAAAGTTTTCCAGGCGCATGCCGATGCGGCCCGCGTCCGCCGAGACCATGTTGTAAAAAATTGTCGCCGGTATGGCGGCCACAAGGCCGATGGCCGTGGCGAACAGGGCCTCCGCAATGCCGGGTGCCACCACGGCAAGATTTGTGTTCTGCGAATTGGCAATGGCCTGGAACGAGGTCATGATGCCCCATACCGTGCCGAACAAACCGATGAAGGGTGCCGCCGCACCCGTTGTTGCAAGAAACAGCAGGCGCGATTCAATGGTGCTCATCTCCTTCTGGATTTGCACATCCACCACTTTCTCAATGCGCTTCTGCACGCCTTGGAAGCCTGCCCGCAGCGCCGCATCCTGGCTGCGTTTCCATTCCCGCATCGCCGCCATGAAGATGGCCGACAGGCCGAGATTGGCGCGTGTTCCCAGGGCGAGATAAAGATCCTCGAGGGATTGGCCAGACCAGAAGCTTTGTTCAAACCGGTCATTGGCCGCGTTCATGCGGCGCACCGCGAAATACTTCTCAATAATTACTGCCCAGCACCACACCGATGCCATCGCCAAGCCGATCATGACCAGGAATACCGGCCAGCTGGCTCGCATGACCAAATGCCAGAGCTCAATTTGCCCCGGCTGCGCCACCACACTGACTACAACTGGATCCATGCCACTTCCCACTTCCCCGGAATCCGTCCCTGAACTCCATACCCCTTTTGGGCGAGGCGCTCTGAAACAGCTTAAATCTGTCGAAACTGCGGCGATTCGCTAGATTTTCATGGAATCTGCCGCAACGCCGGTCCCCTTGCGGCCAGCTTCGCCCCAAATGACTGTCTTATGGTTAAGGTTATGTTAATTCTTTGATTCAACACGGGAAAGAAACATTTTCGTCATCTCCGGGGACAACCGCTTCGGCTTCCCCTTCCCATCCACCAGGGCGACCGTCACCTGCGCCTCAAACAGCTTTTCGTGAGCCCGCATAACCCTTTGGCTGAGTTCCATGCGGGCACCGGCAAATTCAACAAAGCGTGTCTGCACTTCCAGCAGATTGTCGATCAGCGCCGGTTTCAGAAAATCGCAGACCATGCGGCGGACAACGAAACTTGCCGTTCCGTGAAGTTCGCTGTGGTGGATGCCGAGCAACCGCAAGCAATCGGAGCGCGCCCGTTCGCAAAATTTCAGGTAGTTGGCGTGGTAAACCGCACCGGAAAAATCCGTGTCCTCATAATAGACGCGGATGGGCAGGACGTGAACCCCGCCCTCAATACGTCCCGCGAGATCAGGCCAGCGTTCAGTCATTCACATCGTCCAATGGCAGAATGCCTTGGGTGATCTCCGGCCTTTGCGGCGTGGGCAAGCCCATATGCTTGAAGGCATGCGGCGTCAGGATACGGCCCCTTGAGGTGCGGTTCAGGAAGCCGATCTGCAGGAGATAGGGCTCGACAATATCTTCAATGGCGTCGCGCGCTTCCGAAAGCGAAGCGGCGATCGTGTCAATGCCAACCGGCCCGCCACCGAAGTTGATCGCAATGCAATTCAGGTAGCGATGGTCCAACCCGTCAAGACCGCGCTTGTCTACGTCCAGATTGCCTAACGCCCGGTCGGCTGAGCCCGCATCAATGCGCGCATCGCCTGCGACGGATGCAAAATCCCGCACGCGGCGTAACAGCCTCCCCGCAATGCGTGGCGTGCCACGCGAGCGCTTGGCAATTTCGCGGGCACCATCTTCGGTGATCGCAACCTTCATCACCCGCGAACCACGCTTCACGATATCGAGAAGTTCTTCATCCGTATAGAAATCCAGGCGCACCGGAATGCCAAAACGGTCGCGCAGCGGCGTGGTCAACAGTCCTGTCCGCGTCGTGGCGCCAATCAGCGTGAACTTGGCAAGATCAATCCGCACCGATCGCGCCGCGGGGCCTTCGCCAATAATGAGATCAAGCTGGTAGTCCTCCATCGCGGGATAAAGAATTTCTTCCACCGCAGGACTGAGTCGGTGAATTTCATCGATGAACAGAATGTCCCGGTCTTCCAGATTGGTGAGCAACGCCGCAAGATCGCCAGCTTTGGCAATGACCGGGCCGGATGTCGCGCGGAAGTTCACGCCAAGCTCGCGCGCCATGATCTGCGCCAGCGTGGTCTTTCCCAAGCCCGGAGGCCCCGCAAACAGCACATGGTCAAGCGCCTCCGCCCTGCCCCGTGCCGCCTCGATAAAAACCCTCAAATTCTGCTTGGCCTTGGCCTGGCCGACAAACTCATCCAGGTTCTGCGGCCGCACATGGGAGTCCACACCGTCTTCCGGCCTATCTTCGCGATCCATGAGGCGCTGGTTCATGACAGCGCCAATTCCTTCAGGGCTTGCCGGATCAGCTTCTCCGTTGGCTGATCATCGCCGTTCTTTCGCATGGCGGTGGAAACCGCAGCACCAGCCTGTGATTGCCCATAGCCCAGATTGACAAGAGCGGACACAGCATCGGACGCCGAAGTTGGCCGTGGCCCATCAAGCTCCGCTTGCAACTTGGAAAGTGTAGCATCGGCACCCGCGAAGGCCGGGGCCTTGTCTTTCAATTCCAGCACAATCCGTTCCGCCAGTTTCTTGCCAACCCCCGGCGCACGCCCGATCATCGGCTTGTCCTGCAGCGCGATGGCATTGGCGATTTCAGACGCTGACAAGGTAGAGAGAATGGCCAGCGCGACCCGCGTTCCCACGCCCTGCACCGTCTGCAACAGCCGGAACCACTCCCGCTCCAGCACCGAGGCAAAGCCCACCAGCCGGATCATGTCCTGGTTCACCAGCATTTCCGTGTGAAGCTCCGCAAACTCGCCAATCGAAGGCAGCGCCGCAAGCGTCTTCGACGAACAGAACACATGGTAGCCAACGCCCGACACATCAATGATCAGCCAGTCCGTGCCGAAGCTGTCAATACGGCCTTTGAGTTTCCCGATCATGATTCCTGCGTGCTTCGCTCAGTCACTGTCTCATGCCTAGGCATTCCACTGGAACAAGTCAAGAACGCGCCAGAATCTTGGTCAGGGTTTGCGCCCCACGGTGGTGCGCATGGCAAATGGCAATGGCCAGCGCATCAATGGAATCCGCCGTATTCAGCTCCGCCCGCGGCAACAGCACTTTGACCATGTGTTTCACCTGGTCCTTCTCCGCGTGGCCGGCACCGACAACGGATTTTTTCACCACATTGGGCGCATATTCGGCAACGCTGATGCCGGCGAGCGCCGGAGCCAGCATGGCGGCTCCCCGCGCCTGGCCCAGCTTCAAAGTGGCCCTGGCATCCTTGTTCACAAAAGTTTCTTCGATTGCTGATTCATCGGGCGAGAAACGCTTCAGAATATCCATCAGCTGGTTATGAATTTGCAGCAGCCGCGTGGCGAGCGGCGCATCTGCATCGGAATGAAC
>JBAVOA010000145.1:0-5587 GCA_049691635.1 Aestuariivirga sp.
GCGTTGGCCGATTGGCATGATCAACACCATCGGTCACAATGATCTCGCGCATGTCTTGAGCGTGCCGTGAAATATGGTCCCAAATCCCCAGAGCTTCGAACATCCGCTTTGAACTGGCGGTGATGGCCGAGGCGCGGGCATCGTCATAACGCGCAAGTTTTTGCCGCGGATCATGACGATCAATAATCGCAACGGTAAGCGAGCGCCTGACCCCGACCCCGCCAAATGCCAAAGCTGCGGCCAGCCCGTTCAGGGCCGCCCCGACAACAATTACATCGAAACGCTTGTTTATCACGCTCCCAAAAACACCCTAAACGGCTTTACGTCAAGATTATCGAAGCATCGCAGCATATTTAGGCAAATTTTGCAATCTGCTTAAAATAACAGCATTTCGTGATGCTGCCGGCCCACCTGAAAATAAAAATCCAAACAATAACAAACAGTTAAAAACCACTCATAATTGGCACGTTTCTTGAGAATCCACTTCCGGTTATCGAAAGGGATGTATCCATGAAATATATTATAGCGATCATAAAGCCTTTCAAACTTGATGAGGTGCGCGAAGCACTGGGGGCCATCGGGGTGCAGGGTATTACAGTTACCGAGGTCAAGGGACATGGCCGCCAGAAGGGTCATACGGAGTTCTATCGCGGCGCCGAATATGCCGTGAGCTTCATCCCCAAGGTCAAAATCGAAGTGGCGGTTGAAAAGGCCATGGCAGACCGGGTTGTGGAAACAATCCAGGCGGCGGGCCAGACCGGCCAGATCGGCGATGGCAAGATTTTTGTGCTCCCCCTTGAGTCCGCCATACGCGTCCGCACCGGCGAAACCGGCTCCGCAGCCCTCTAACAAATTCAACAAAGGACAGTGAAATGACATTTCCACCTAAATTGCGTCTGCTCCTGACTGGCTTGCCGGCAGGCCTTGCACTCACAGCGCTTCTACCTTCAACGTCAGCGTTTGCCGCAGCCACCGTAAACAAGGGCGACACCGCCTGGATGCTGATTGCCACGGCCCTCGTCATTCTCATGACCATCCCGGGCTTGGCACTTTTCTACGGCGGCCTGGTGCGCTCCAAGAACGTGCTTTCAGTGCTGATGCAGGTGTTCATCTGCTTCTGCATGGTGGCCCTTCTCTGGTTTGCCTACGGTTATTCCGTGGCCTTCACCAACGGTACGCCCTACTACGGCGGCTTCTCAAAGGCGTTCCTCGCCGGGGTGGATATCACGACACTGGCGGCAACTTTCTCAAAGGAAACCTATCTGCCGGAATTCACCTATGTGATCTTCCAGCTCACCTTTGCGGCCATCACCCCGGCCCTCATCGTGGGTGCCTTTGCGGAACGGATGAAATTTTCCGCCGTTCTTCTGTTCATCTTCATCTGGTTCACCTTCGCCTACCTGCCGATGGCCCATATGGTCTGGTGGTGGGCTGGCCCCGACGCCTTTACGCTCGGCCCTGACAACATCGATGCAGTCAAGGCAGCAGTTGGCGACACTGCGGCCGCAGACTTTCTGGCCAAGCTCTCAGCAGCAACCGATGATGCGGCCAAAGCCCTGATTCTGGCTGACTATGGTGCAGCGGTGAATGTATCTAATGGCTGGCTGTTCAACTGGGGTGCCATCGACTTTGCTGGCGGCTCGGTTGTTCATATCAATGCCGGTGTTGCTGGCCTCGTATGCGCCATCGTCCTTGGAAAACGCATCGGCGTTGGCAAGGAAGTCATGGCTCCACACAGTTTGCCCCTGACCTTGATTGGTGCCTGCCTCCTCTGGGTCGGCTGGTTCGGCTTCAACGCCGGTTCAAATCTCGAGGCCAACGGCCTCACTGGTTTGGTCTTCCTCAATTCAATCCTGGCAACCGCTGCGGCTGCCTTGGCCTGGACCGCAGGCGAATGGATGACCCGTGGCCATCCCAGCCTCTTGGGAGCTGTTTCCGGGGCCGTTGCGGGCCTTGTGGCGATTACCCCGGCCTGCGGCTGGGTAGGGCCCATGGGCGGCGTTGTGATCGGTCTGCTGGCTGGCATCATCTGTCTCTGGGCCGTGGTATGGCTGAAGGCCAAGCTTGGCTACGACGACGCGCTCGATGTATTTGGCGTCCATGGCGTGGGCGGTATCCTTGGCGCCTTGCTCACCGGTGTCTTCGTTAACCCGGCACTCGGCGGCATGGGCGTGACCGACTATCTGGCGGCGGATACATCCACCAAGGTTGTCGAGTATTCCTTCTCCGCACAAATGACCGCACAAATCGTCGCCGTCCTGACGACGGCTATCCTTTCTGGTGTTGTCAGTTACGTGGCCCTGCTCATCTGCAAATACACCACCGGCCTGCGGGTTCCAGAGCAGGAAGAACGGGAGGGACTGGATATCGGCTCCCATGGCGAGCGTGCCTATTCCTAGATCCTGGCAATTTTGACACGACGGAAAAGCGCCCTTCCCGGGGCGCTTTTTCATGTTGGGTTTAACCCTGCTTTAACCATGACCCTTCAGACTGCCGTTAACCATTTGTTATGGCCCTTGAGGTCATCTCCGGGGGGTGGAGAAGTGTATGGCTTACAATCGTTCCTATGATACCGATGAGAGTGCAATTCCAGAAGCGCTGCGCCGCTTCATCCGCCATCGCCTCTATGAGTTTTCCGGCATCACCTTGTTTGCCCTTCTCGCGGCAACGGGTCTCGCCCTGTCGACCTGGTCGGTGGACGATCCCTCCTTCAACCATGCGACCGACCAGGTGGCAAAAAATTTCCTGGGCTACCCCGGTGCTGCTATCGCCGACGAGTTCATGCAGCTGATGGGTCTCGGCGTTTTGCCTCTGGTGGGCATCCCCATGGCCTGGGTTGTAAGACTCTTGAGCCACGAGAAACCGGAGCGGTTGTTTTTGGCAATGCTGTCGTGGCTCGCTTCCACCTTCATGGCATGCGGCGCCTTTGCCACCTTGCCAGCACCGGCAACCTGGTCCCTCGCGGCGGGCCTGGGCGGCAGTTCAGGCGATTTGATCAGCGCGGGATTTCTCTCTCTCTTGGCGCTCGGTCTCAAAGGTGACTTTGCGGTATTTTTCACCGGAGCGTCATGTGCCGGCATCTCCATTTGGGCCGCCTTGCGCGCCACCGGACTCACCAAGATAGAAACCACCGGGGCTCTCGGAAGTCTGGGGCGTTCGACCGGCAATGCCCTCATGCAGCTGTTCCGCCTTCTCCACAGCGGCTTTGCGCGGTGGTGGGCCTATCGGGCCCAGGAGAAATCTGCCCGTGCCCTCCGCCTGGCATCAGCCAATTCCTCACGGGACATAATTTCAAGATTGGCCCCGGCCAAGAAGCAGCGCATTGAACCCTCGCTCGGGCGTGGCAAGAGCGTTCAGGAACCACGGCTTGCCATGCCTGATGGTGATCTGGAAGCTCCAGAGGCTGAAGAGCTCGATGATGACGCCGCCGAAGAATACGAAGAGGAAGAGTCTGACGAGGGCGAGAAGGCTCCAGCACCAAGGGTGACGCGCGAAACGCCAGAAATTAAGTTGGGCAAGAAGATCAAGAAAGATTCCCAGCTCAACTTGCGCTTGACCAAATCCGCCGAGTTCGAATTTCCACCGCTCACCCTGCTGGCTGAGCCAAAGCGCACCAAGCAGTCAATCGATCTGTCCGATGAGGTTCTCGAGCAGAATGCCCGCATGCTTGAGGGTGTACTGGAAGACTTTGGCGTGCGTGGCCAGATCATCAATGTGAAGCCTGGACCGGTTGTTACCTTGTATGAACTGGAGCCAGCGCCTGGAATCAAGTCGTCCCGCGTGATCAGCCTCGCCGATGATATCGCCCGTTCGATGAGTGCCATATCGGCCCGTGTGGCCGTGGTGCAGGGCCGCAATGTCATCGGCATCGAGTTGCCCAACAGCAAACGCGAGACTGTTTATCTCCGGGAAATGCTGGCTTCCGAAGCCTTTGAGAAAACCGGCCAGAACCTGGCCTTTGCCCTTGGCAAGAATATCGGCGGCGAACCTATCTTTGCAGATCTCGCCCGCATGCCCCACCTGCTGATTGCCGGTACGACGGGTTCCGGCAAGTCCGTTGGCATCAATACTATGATCCTGTCCCTGCTCTATAGGCTGTCGCCGGACCGCTGCAAACTGATCATGATTGATCCCAAGATGCTTGAGCTTTCCGTCTATGAAGGTATCCCCCATCTGCTGTCGCCCGTCGTGACCGATCCCCGCAAGGCTGTGGTTGCACTCAAGTGGGCGGTACGTGAAATGGAAGACCGCTATCGCAAGATGTCGAAGCTCGGGGTGCGCAATATTGATGGTTACAACGCGCGGCTCAAGCAGGCCCTGGCCAAGGGTGGGCAAATGTCGCGTACCGTCCAGACTGGCTTCAATGCCGAATCCGGTGAACCTATCTTTGAACAAGAGCAGATGGACACGACGCCCATGCCCTATATCGTCGTCATCATTGACGAAATGGCGGACCTTATGATGGTGGCCGGCAAGGACATCGAAGGCACAGTTCAGCGCCTCGCCCAAATGGCCCGGGCCGCCGGAATTCACGTGGTCATGGCAACCCAGCGGCCTTCAGTGGACGTCATCACCGGCACGATCAAGGCCAATTTCCCAACCCGTATTTCATTCCAGGTGACTTCGAAGATCGACAGCCGGACGATTCTCGGCGAACAGGGAGCTGAACAGCTCCTAGGCCAGGGCGACATGCTCTATATGGCCGGAGGCGGACGCATTTCCCGTCTCCATGGCCCCTTTGTCGCCGATGACGAAGTTGAGAAAATTGTGAGCTTCCTGAAAGCGCAGGGCGCCCCTGAATATGTCGACGCGGTGACCGAGGAAGTCGAGGATGAAGCCTATGGAGAGCCCGGCGCCATGTCTGGCGCTGAGGGCGGCGGATCGGGCGATGACCTCTATGATCAGGCCGTGGCGGTTGTGCTGCGTGACAAGAAGGTCTCTACAAGTTACGTCCAAAGGCGCCTGCAAGTAGGTTATAACAAGGCTGCCAGCTTGATCGAGCGCATGGAAAAAGAAGGCCTGATTTCCGCTGCAAATGGCACCGGAAAGAGGGAAATCCTGGTTCCGGGCGACAGTGCGCGTGTATGAGGTTTTGCCCCAAAATAGTCAGCTTTCCGGTTCAGTGACGGTTAGAAATTAGATAGAAATGAATGTCTCAGGTTTGGAACACACAATGATACGATCCCTTAAAGTCACTCTTCAGGCTCTCTCGGTCCTATTTGCGGTTGCTGTCGGCGCGAGCGCGCTCGCAGCGGCGGCCAAACCGATTGAACTCAGCCCAGAACAGACTGAATCAATCAACAAAATATCCGCCTATATGAACAGCTTCAAGACGCTTCAGGGCGAGTTCACCCAGATCAGCCCCAAGGGCAATATTTCCAAAGGTGTCATGTTTATCAGCAAGCCCGGCAAGTTGCGTTTTGAATACGCGCCGCCGAACCCCTTTCTTCTTGTTTCTGACGGCAAATGGGTGACATTGAAAAACCGGGCCAAGGAAAAGGGCGACCAGTTCCCGCTTTCGGCCACTCCCTTGCGCTTGGTCGTCTCCCCCAAGATTGATCTCTTGCAGGAGGCAAATATCCTCGGC
>JBAVOA010000146.1:0-1567 GCA_049691635.1 Aestuariivirga sp.
GGCAATGATTGTATAGCGTCCGCGCAAGGACGCAATGTTGTTGACAATCCCGGCCTCCGTTTCCGGATCAAGAGCGCTGGTGACTTCATCGAGAATGAGAATTTTCGGATTGGCCACAAGAGCGCGGGCGAGTGAAATGCGTTGGCGCTGGCCGCCCGATAGTCTGCCGCCCATTTCACCAACATCGGTTTCAATGCCTGCCGGCAATGCGTCAATGAAATCCTTGGCACCTGCCTGCTCAAGGGCGGCAAGAATCGCTGGGGTTGAAATATCCGGATTTGAAAGAGCTATATTTTCATGAATGGTGTCGTGGAAGAGCACAAGTTCCTGGGGCACGTAGCCGATGCCCTGGCGCCAAGCCTTGATATCAATATCTTCAATCGACTTGCCGCCGATGAGGATCTTGCCCTTTTGCGCCGTGTTCAGCCCTATGAGCAAATCAATGAGCGTGGTCTTTCCCGAGCCCGACGGACCCTGCAGCACGGTGATCTTGTTGGCCGGCACGTCGAAGGTGGCGTTGGAAACAACTGGCGTTGCGCCATGGGCAAAGGTCACGCCTTCAAATCGGCAACCTGCGGCGAGGTTTGGTGTGGCAGTTCCGGTATGGCTCTCTTTCTGTTTTTCCGCCTTGCCAATCAATTCGATAGTGCGGACGTAGGAGCTCTCGACAGTGACGGCCGCCTGCAACTGTTTCTGGAGCTTGGTGAGATTGCTGATGATTTGGAAGAAAAGAACACCGGTCACGAGCAATTCTGGAAGGGATGATCCAAACAACGTGTGGGCCGCATATACTACAGCGCCTGTCATGATGTTCACCAGGACATCGCTACCTTGTGTCACCCCTTGCCTTGCAAGTTGGATCGCGATCAAACTACGCTTGATCCGCCTCAGAAGTCCAGACAGACCCTGAACGAGAAGTCCGTAGCGGTTCATGGATTTCAAGGCCTTGATGTTGCTCAGCATATCCACCATCTCGATGGTCAGGCTTGAGACACGGTCGGTCTGTTTGTAACCCGCCTGTTTTGAAATGCGGATAAGTATGTTCGTTACGAGGGTTATGAGTCCCCCTGCAATGCCGCCCAGAAGGGCAATGCGCCAATCAATGAAAACGGCTGCGGCGGCATAGGCAACAAGCTGAAAACCGCCCGCGACGAATGTTGCTGCAGACTGATAGGCATCGCCGGCGCGTGTGGCGTCATTGCTGATGGCATTGGCAAAGCGTCCGCCGCTTTGATCGGCATAAAAACTCCAGCGCGCGTCGAAGATTGCCTTGATGAGCTTGCGCCGCATATTTATGGCGACGCGGGCTCCAGTAATCCCGGCGTAGGCAAGGGCGGCAAATGAGATCACCGCCTTGAAGGTTAAGAGGGCTATAATAATAACAAGAAGGTTTCCCAGGCTTGGCGTAACCCCGATCGACTCAATGAATGTCTTTATGACATGGTTCGCGCCAGTCGTATCGGCGGCGTTGTTGCCGAGAATTGCGTTAGCAGCGGGCAGCAAAGTTCCTATGCCCAAGGCTTCAGAGAGGCTGGCAAGCAGAAGGCAAAGCAGCACCAGCCAGGGC
>JBAVOA010000147.1:0-7472 GCA_049691635.1 Aestuariivirga sp.
ATATATAGAGAGAGATACAACCTCACTTCCCCTGGCCCTTCGCTGGCATCGCCCCGAAAATCTGGCTGGTGATCTTCTCAAGCGACCTTCCGCCGATATAGCCGCCCATTCCCACGGTCAAAAAGTCCCAGAAGCCAGCCGGAAGGTCGTTCCAGCGGGGCCGGTAGGGAATGGGGTGGCCGGCGAGGAGGTCGGCCAGGGGAATCACCAGGCCTACCAAAACCAGGAAGCCCATGAGGGCGAGCATCAGAAGGGGGCGCCAGTTGGCGGTGAGCCAGTGTTCCGAGTTGATTTCACCGAGGATCACGTCCTTCTGCAGCTCGGCGGATTTGGAGAGGTGTTCGAGCAGGCCCTGCTCCAGGTCCGCCTTCAGTTTGCGGCGCAGTTCGAGATCGGAGACGTAGCGGTCGATGATGGTGGAGAGCGGCCCTTTCACGAGGCCCGCCACGGTGCTTACAAGGCTGATGAGTGGAAGCATGTTCATATCCCTTCTTCGGTTGATTTCTTGCGGCGTTCACGGATGATCCAGAAAGCGGCGGCGCAGATGCCGGCAAAGGCGAGCAGGCCCAGGGCGCCATGGCCCATAAGGCCCGCCAGCAACGGCAGAAGCAGCGCCGCCCAGATGGTTGTGCTCTGGTGCGCGGGCTTGCCTGTGGGGATTTCAATGGGGGCTTGCACCGGCGCTTCGGCGGATTTGAGAAAGAGGGCCGCTTCCGCCGCGCGGCGTTTGACGAGGCCGGGCAGCACCCTGCCCCCGGCTTTCACCCAGAGCTGCAGCCGCCGCGGCACGGCCTCTCGGTCGCCTGCGTTCGCCGCTTTCAAAACACTGGACGCGGCGAAATTTCCCAGCCCCACATTATAGGCGAAAGACACAAGGGCCGAGAATTCATTGTCGTTGAGTTCCGCAGTCACAAGCCTTGCCAAGCCGCGGGCAAATCCAGCCGCATCGCGCGCCAGAATTTTCTCCGCTTCGGCGCGGGAAATTTCCATGCCTTGCGAAACTCCGGGCGCTCCCGCCATGGCGGTATGGCCGAAGCCAATGGTCCACACGCCCACCGCATCGCGATAAGCCCTGGCCCGAAATCCTTCAAAGGCGCGGATGAGCGCGAGGCCGTCTTCAGTCATCATCATGGTTCAATGTCCCGGTGTCAGAAAATAGGGAAAGAGTTTTGCTACAGCCGCGCCCAGCGAAACCGAAAGGCCCACCACAAGGCTGAGCGCCCGCCAGCTGCCGCGCGCGCCCACCAGCGCATCGCGGATTTCGCGCACGTCGGAGCGGATGCCCTGCAATTCGCTCTCGACGGTTTCCATGCGGGCCTGCAAAGCGCCCACTTCACGTTCAAGACTCATGACCAGTCTCCCTGACTCACCACGCTGGCCGAACCTATGCGGCGGCATTTGAAATAGGACATGTCCTTCATGACGGCGGCGCTGGCGGCGACGAGTGCCACGGACGGGACGATGGTGCCGCCCGCCGACACCCGGAACATGCCCCGCCCCTGCACCACCAGTCCGGTTCCGGTGGCGGCGGTGACGATGCTGGCGGCGGTTTGCGCCGTGGCCGACAATAATCCCGCCGGGGCTGCGGCAACGGTGGGCGTGCTGCTGTCAACCCCGACATTATAATAGAGCGCCTTGCTGATGGTGGCGGTGCCTGCCCCCAGAATGTCAAAGGCGAGATTGCCGGAGGTGGCGCTCATCCCCGTGAGATAAAGCAAAAAATCAAAGGCATAGAGTCCGGCATCAAGCGCCAGCGCGCCATTGGCCGTGGCGTTGAAGGCTTTCTGCTCGGCGGCCGAATTGGCCAGCGCGTAGTCGGCATCCAGGATGATGAAATGCTCAAGCGGTATCACGCCGCGGTTGCCCGCATCGCCCGTGCCGTAAAAGCAGGTGCCGTCAAACTCGATGGCGCCCGCCTCGGGCGTGGCCAGGTTTGCACCGCCCTGGAATTTCAGCGGCGCATGGGCGCCTTGCGGATCGAGCAGCAGGGTTTGCCTGACGGTGAAGAGGCCCGAGGTGCGGTTGACGGTGAAGCTTTCGTTCCAGGCCGCGCCATCGCCGCTTACCTTCACGTGGAAGTCGTCGTCGCCGCTGAGGCCAAACTCGGCGCGGCCGGAAAATCCGCTCTGGAACAGAAGGGACGCCGTATCGCCTGCGGTATTCTTGTTGAGCTTCAGGCGCGCGTCACTGCCCGCATGGGTGAACAGGACATTGGCGGAGGCCACGGCCAGTTTGTTGGCCACGTCAGCGGTGGTGTTGACGCCAAGCAAATTCATGTTCTGCAATTCGTCGAAGTCGCGGAGGTCAAGCCACAGGCTTCCATTGAACAGCAGGAAGAGTTGCTCAGACAAAACCCAGAGCCGCCAGCCGGCTTTCGGAACAGCAAAGCGCCAGGTGCCCGCTTCACGAAAAGCGATATGGCCGGAATGGCCAAGCCATTCGCCCATGGCCGATGCCGCCACGAGATAACGGTCGCCATCGGCAGGAAGCGCCGGCGGTGCGGCCAGTGCCCGCGAGATCACAGCGAGATGCACCAGCGCATCGAGCAGCAACAGCGCCTCATTGTGGGTCACGTGTTTTTGCGCCTGGGACGCTTCAAGCAGCGGCAGGCCGATCAGGGGTGTGTCAGACATGGAGGGTCCTCGAAAGATTGGAACCACGGCCAAAGCTCGCGCTCATCTGCGCGACGTTCAGGTTGTAGCTCGATGGGGCAACGCCAAAATCCGTGGCGATGTCGGCGGCGTGGTAGCGGTAGCTTGGGCTTGCCACGGCGACGCTGCGTTTTACCGTTGCGCCGTCCAGAATATCGAGGCGGTAGGCTTCGGCTTCCTCGCCCAGCGGAATATCCACAGGTTCCCAGCCATCGCCGTCAATGCGGCTGCGCCTCAACCAGCTGAACAGCACATCGCCGCCATCGCGCTGGCAACGCAACTGGCAGGGGCTCAGGGGCCGCAAGGCTTTTGCATGCCCTTGAAAAGCAACTTCCAGATAGGCGCTGTGGCCTGAATCAAATTGGGCCGGGCCGATGCGCCAGATATTTTCCAGTCCGGCTTCGGCGGCGGACAATTCAGGCTGCACCACGGCGGGATTGAGCAGCACAAAATTGGAAAGTGCCGCACGGCTGGCCAGCATCTCCGGGCCGGAGCCCGCCTGCGCGCGCAGCAGGGTTTTGATCCGGTAAGTGTTCGCCGCGATCAGTTCGGCGGAAGCAAACTGGATGATTTCATATCCGGTTTCGCCATCGCCGATGGCGGCGATGTTCGCACCGTTCAGGACTTCCATCTCGCTGACCGAAGACAGCGCGCCATAGTTCAGCGTCACGTCAAAACTTGTGGCACGGTCAAACACAGACAGCGGCCCCGCCGGAAGCGGTGTTGCCAGCGTTCCCATGGTCGCCTGCGCTTCGATGAAGCGGTTGAAATCAAAACTGCTTGCGCCACTGCGCTTCAAAAGCGCCAGACGTCCGGGCCATGGACTGGCCTGCGCCGCGATCCAGGGCGATGCGGGCGTGGCACCCACGGCCATGGCCAGATCCAGCAGCACCACATCGGCTTCGCCGAAAATTGCCGGGGCCACAAAAGCCCCGCCGCGGTCAACGGCGGGTGGCGGCTCATAGACCGAAGCCTCATAGCTCGCGGCGTTCAATTTTCGCGCCGCGCCAGCATGGATGCCTGCGATGCGTAGTTGCCTTGGCCCCAGCGTCACCACATCGCCGGGTTCAAGGGCGAGATGGCTTGGGGCTATGGAGAAGGAAAGAGCCTCGCGGCCCGACCAGTTTTCCTGCAACAGCACATGGGCGCGCTGCTGGGCAATGGTTTGCGTGGTGGCGCAGGGCAATTCCAGAATGATTTCACGGGCGGATGCGCCGCGTGATTTCCGCGCCTCCACCACGGCGTTGCGATAGTCATTGGCGGATTCGGCGTAAAGAAGTTTCAGGGAATTGGGCAGTTCGGTTTCCTGGGCCCGGCTCAGTGCAAACAATGGTGCCGCCGCATCGCTCTCCACGTAATCGTCATTGGCAAGAGTAAGCACGCTGTCCTGCTTCCGGCTGCGGAATTTCAGGATGCCGTCCGACTCCACCGCATCGAGGGCAAAGGCGGCGAGGAGATTTTCCAGAGCATCGCGGGCCGACATGGGGCGCTCGATCAGAAAGCCGTCGATGAGGCCCGCGCCGTCTTCCACCTCCACGGCGTTCAAGCCGTAATCATTGCAAACCTCGGTGATGAGCCGGTCCAGCCCCACGGCGCCAATGCGGCCATTCAGCCAGTGGCCACGGACATAGTTGGTGGCGTCGGACCAGATATCGTCGCGCGCCGGAAAGGCGGGAAAGGGCCGTGCATCCCAGGCCCAGAAGAACATCCGCGTCGCGTCCACCATCGGCGCGCCGTAAACGGATGAAACCGGATTATGCGCGCCGGGGCTGTTCCAGTAGCTGTCGATGACAGCCACAAACTTTGCCTGCATGGCATCATCGCGGGTGCCGCTGGAAAAATGGGGCAAGGCGCTTTCCGAAGACTTTGCGTCATAGAAGGTGTTGGGCTGGTTGGCGCCCTTGTCCACGGCGGGGCAACCCAGCTCGGTGAACCAGATGGGTTTTGATTGGGGCACCCATGCCGTGGCAACCGCCGCTTCAATGCCCAGCGGCCGGTTATAATGCGGATTGTTCCACCAGGATTTCATATCCTTTTTGCGGAACACCCAGGGCTTGCCATAGGCGCCATCGGTTATAGCTGTGCGTGTCTGCGTGCCGCGCGCCGTTTCGCTCGCATAATACCAGTCGAAGCCCTCGCCACCGGCGATGCCTGATTTCAGATAATCCGCGTCATAGATCGAGGCCACGCCCGCGAGCCGGTCGAGATGGTTCCGGCCATCGCGCCAGTCGGTGAGCGGAAAATAGTTGTCGATGCCGATCGCATCAATCGCGCTGCTGGCCCAAAGCGGATCGAGATGGAAAAACACATCGCCGCTGCCATCCTGCGGGTGATGGCCGAAATATTCGCTCCAGTCGGCGGCGTAGGTAATTTTGGCGGCGGGCAGAATGGCTTTCACTTCCGCCGCCAAAGCCATCAGCGCGGCGACAAAGGGATAGGCCGTCGGCGATGCACGCAGCGTGGTGAGGCCGCGCAGCTCGCTGCCGATCAGGAAGGCATCCACCCCGCCCGCAGTGGCGCAAAGATTTGCATAATGCAGAATGAAGCGGCGGTAGCTCCATTCGGAAGGTCCGGGAGAGGCGCTGCCCAGGAAGTTCTGCACCTGCGTCGCAACGGCTGCCGTCTTGTCCACGCTGCCGGGCATTCCCGGTGCGGGATCACAGGTGATGCGTCCCCGCCAGGGATAGCCTGCCGCATCCATCAGCACGAAGGGATAAAAAACGGTTTTAAGTCCGCGCGCGCGTAAATCCTGAATGGCGCGGATGACCGAGGCATCGCTCGGCGTTCCGCCAAAGGCAGGCTTGCCCTCTACCACGCTCACCACATGGGCCGCTGATCTTGTAATCCCCGACACTTTCCAGCTCTCGGGCTTGGTCACCTTCGCGGTGTTCTCCACGCCGGGGCGGATCTCACAGGAGCCGCAGCGCAGGTCCGTGCCGAACCACGGCACCACGAGGGATGCCGCCTGAAGATTGGAACAGCTTGCGGCGAGATCATCGATGGATACGGTCCAGTCGCTGCGTTCGGCGGAGACATGGGCGTTTTCCGTCGCGGTCACGCCCTTGGCTATCTTGCGCGTTACAACCGTGGGGTCGTAGCCAAACTCGGTGCTGCCCGGAATGATGTTGATGGCGCGGACATGGGATTCCGCGCCGCCTGATGCGGAGACCACCTCGAAGGAGAGCTGCGGCAGGCGGTTGCCGAAATTTGCCAAGGGCAAACGCTCGAACACGATATAGGCAAGGCCGCGATAGGCGGGCGCATTGCCGGCTCCTTCCTTCGCCACGATCAGGCTGTCGGCCGGCTGGTCCTCGGTGCCGCGATAAAATCTCGTGGTGAAAACCGAAATGTCGATCACCTTACCGTCAGCCCACACCCGGCCCACGCGGTCAACGATGCCTTCGCAAAGCCCCACGGCGAAATTGGCAAAGTAGGAATATTCCGTGGTCTTCGATTTCGGCCCGCCCTTGGACGAGGCCTTCTGCGTGGTGGTCCTGGACACTTCCTCGAAATTCGTGGCCCAGATCACCTGGCCTGAAATCCGCATGCGGCCCCAGAGCCTGGGGATGGGGGCACCCTCCTCCGAGGCCATGATGCGCAGATCATTCAATCGTGGCCCCTTGTTGCGGCTGGTGCCGGGGCCGAAGAGCTGCTGGTCAACAATGTTTCCGGCCACCGCGCCTGCGGCACGGCCGATGATGCCGCCGATGGGTCCGCCCAGAAAGGTGCCGATGGTGGCACCGGCATATTGCAAAACGACCGTGGCCATCAGGGCTGAACTCCGGGAAAGCGGAAGGCAAAGCCCAGGCGGCGTTTCCACCATGACGTGAGAGCGATCTCGCTCACCCGCGCCCCGTCCTGGGCATGGATCATGGTTGCAGGCGTTGTGGCGATCCCCGCATGCTTGGCCGGCAGGTGCGGCTTCCAGCGGAACAGCAGCACATCGCCGGGCAAATAATCTGCGCACGGAATTTCCAGGAAATGCCTGCGCCCCGCATTGGCCAAAGCTTCCAGCCCACCCGCTTCGGCCCAGTCCGGCGAATAGGCCGGCATGTCTTCGGGTTCATTCCCGTAAACATCGCGCCACACGCCACGGATGAGCCCAAGGCAATCGCAGCCCACACCTTTCAGGCTCGCCTGATGAAGATAGGGCGTGCCAATCCAGCCGCGGGCGGCGGCGAGGATGGTGTCTGGGGTGTCCATTTTGAATCTCTCTATTTCGGTCATCCCCGCGAACATCGGGATGACAGAAAATTATTCTGAATTCCGGCTGCCGCCATCATTGTTCTGGCCTTCGCGGGAGGCGAAGGTTGTTACGAAATCGGTTCCCGGCAGATGGGGGTGTCCACGGAAGTTTGTGCCGTTGGAGAACTTCGCCTTGCAGGTGGCGAATTGCTTGTCGCAGCCGGCGCGGATGGTGAAGCCGTCGCCGGGGTTCACGGCAAAGCTTGCGGCCTGCCAGAGTTCGATGACGCCTTGCGGGCCATGCAGTTTCACTTCTTCCAGACGTCCGGCATTCAGGCCAGTGCTCCACGTCAATGTTCCCAGCGAAAACCAGCCCGCGGCAAAACCATTGAGGCCCGCCACGGTGAAGCGGCGGTTGTCTTCCGCCGTCACGATGGAACCCGTTCCGCGAAACGCGGCCACTTCGAGGTCAACCGTGCAACGCCCGTCGCCCAAATTCGCGTCACAGCCATACTGGAAGACGCGGCCTCTGGTTTGATTCAACAGGTGTGAGAGCCCGCGCACCTCGGCGGTAAACCCAACACTTCCATGGTTCACCTCGCCGAGATGGCCTTTGCGCAGCAGCACGCGCTGGGC
>JBAVOA010000148.1:0-8962 GCA_049691635.1 Aestuariivirga sp.
CCTGGCCCGCAAGCTCCGTCACCTTGTCCGAGGCATTGTCCACCACATAGGTGTCATCGCCAAGCCCGCCAGTCAGCGTGTCCGCCCCAAGCCCGCCATCAAGACGGTTAGCGCCGGAGTTGCCGGTGAGTGTGTCATTGAAATTGGAGCCTTGGATATTTTCGATATCGACAAATATATCTCCGGCAGCATCGCCACCCAATGCAACGCCTGATACAAAATTTACGACGACACCGGCAGCAGATGTAGCATAGCTTGCGGTATCTGCGCCATTCCCACCGTCGAGCAGATCGGCGCCCGCCATGCCATTGAGGACGTCATCCCCCTCCAATCCATGGATGTTGTCCGTGTCACTCGATCCAATGAGCATATCGGCTCCCGCCGTTCCATTGATGGGAGGCGGTGGCGCAAGATGGTTTGCAATATCGCTCACGGTCCAGTTCACGCCATTGCTGAAGCTGAGCGTTTCAATGCCGTCACCCAATGTGGCGGCATTGAACTGGTTCTTGACAGTAATGATTTCGCCCGTCGCGACAATGGTGATTTTGAGATCGTTGCCGAGTTTGTAGAGTTCGACACCTGTCGAGGCCACGTTGGACAGCGCGAGCACGTCGGTCTCGGTGAGCGACACCGACGTGTCATTGATGATGTCAGAGCCATCGCCAGCATGCCAAATATAGGTGTCTCCACCTGCCTTGCCATCAAGCGTATCAATCCCGCCAAGCCCTTGCAGCGTATTGGCGCCGCTATTGCCCTTGATCAAATTGGCCAGTTCATTGCCAGTACCGGAGGTGCCGTTGATGCCCAACAGTGTAAGATCAAGTGACGCGTCAGTAAGTGTTACCGAAACGGAAGATTGAATCGTATGGCCGTTCACGAGGTCAATTTTCACGTTCGTCGAACCTACAGCGAACGTGGCTCCCATGATGCCGACCAGGTCGCCGCCGGAAAACGTGATCTTCATCACCCCGGTCGAGGTGGTCCCCAGCGAATAACCTCCCGAAGACCAGCTGTCGGCAGTATCAAGGAGAGTGGAATTGAGCCGCAGTTCTGTCGTGATCCCGCCTTGACCTTCGCCGACGGAATAGAAAGCATCATTGTCCGTATCATTGTAGGCAACACCGGTCACGAACGTGGTGGTTCCCGAGACTGCGAAATTCTGCGTTACCACCAGGCTGTTGAAGCCTTGGTATTTTCCGTCATCCGCGCCGATGCCGACTTCCTTGAAGCCTGCTTTCATTGTGTTTTCGCGATGATGTTCGCTGAGAAACAGGTTCTTGTGCAGCGTGTAAACATAGGCATTTGCATCAATGGCGCCGCTGGAACCTGCCCAGGCCAGATTTTCACCCGACATCCAGCTCCCGGTAAAAACGTAACCCGCCGCCTGCATCCGCTGGAACGACGAACTGCCGCCCGACCCAGTATGCGAAAACACGTTTGCGCTCATCATCCAGGCCGTGTGACCGTCGGCCGAGTCAGCGAGATACTCATTGAAGGTCAAAGCCTGCTTTTGATCGGTGGTAATCGTGCCTGCCGCAAGACCCTTATTCAGGTCAATGCCATAGCGAATCGCTTCGCCGGATGGATCAAGCCGGGCCCTGTTGATCAGTTCGAGAAACAATTGTTCCTGGTCGGTAGGCGTTGCCATGGTGATACCTTTGGGCCTTCAAATACTTTTGAACTCCCCAATCAGTAACATCGCGGCTTTGCGATAGGCTTAACCCGGTCCCTCCGATTTTATGAAAAGGCTACGGCGAACTTGCCAAGCATGGTTAGCAAACAAATAAGAAGGCGCAGGATTTCGCCTGCGCCCTTCGCCTTTAGAAAGCTTGATATTAAGAAGCGTCGGCTTCTTCTGCCGGTGCCGCTTCTGCCTGTTGTTTTGAAAGGTCTTCACCGGTCACCTGGTCGACTTGCTTCATCGAAAGACGGACCTTTCCGCGGTTGTCAAAGCCCAGAAGCTTGACCTTCACGGCATCGCCTTCATTAACCACGTCGGAGACTTTGTTGACGCGCTTGGCGGCAAGTTCCGAGACGTGAACCAGCCCGTCCTTGGCGCCGAAAAAGTTAACAAACGCGCCGAAATCAACGACTTTGACGATCTTGCCGTCATAGATCTCGCCAACTTCCGGTTCCGACACGATACTCTTGATCCACTTCATGGCGGCCGTAATGGCATCTCCCGAAGAGGACGCCACCTTCACTGTACCATCATCCTGAATGTCGATCTTGGCACCGGTCTTTTCAACGATTTCGCGGATGACCTTGCCGCCCGTGCCAATCACTTCACGGATCTTGTCGGTCGGGATCTTGATCACTTCAATGCGCGGCGCATGCTCGCCAAGGCCCGGGCGGGCATTTCCCAAAGCTTCCGCCATCTTGCCCAGAATATGCATGCGGCCGTCCTTTGCCTGCCACAGGGCAACCTTCATGATCTCTTCGGTAATACCGGTGATCTTGATGTCCATCTGCAGCGCGGTCACGCCATTGCTGGTGCCTGCCACCTTGAAGTCCATGTCACCCAGATGATCCTCGTCGCCGAGAATATCCGAGAGCACGGCAAAGCGTTCGTCTTCCTTGATCAGACCCATGGCGATACCAGCCACCGGTGACTTCAGCGGAACACCCGCATCCATCAGCGCCAACGATGCGCCACACACACTTGCCATCGAGGAGGAGCCATTGGACTCAGTAATCTCCGAGACAACACGAATGGTGTAGGGAAACTGGTCAGCCGGTGGCAAAACCGGATTGATCGCCCGCCAGGCCAGCTTGCCATGGCCGATTTCGCGGCGGCCTGCGCCACCGAGACGGCCCACTTCACCCACCGAGAAGGGAGGGAAGTTGTAATGCAGCATGAACTTGGACTTGTAGGTGCCGTCCAGCGAGTCGACGTATTGCTCGTCTTCGCCGGTACCCAAGGTGGTCACAACCAGCGCCTGGGTTTCGCCACGGGTGAACAGCGCTGAACCATGGGTGCGTGGCAGGACCGAAGCTTCAGCAACGATCTGGCGCACGGTCTTGGTGTCGCGGCCGTCAATGCGGTGGCCCGTGTCCAGGATGTTGTTGCGGACAATGTCCTTTTCAAGATATTTAAAGGCTTCAGCAACTTTCTGTGGCGTCGGGGAATTTTCTTTCTCCGCGTCAACCAGAGCGGCAACCGCCTTGTCCTTGGCCTTTGCCACAGCTTCCTGACGCTCTTCCTTCTTGGGGATCGCGTAAGCCGCGCGAAGGTCTTTCTCAACCGACTTCTTCACGGCCTTGTTAAGCTTGTCATTGTCTTGAGGCGTGAACTCGCGTGGTTCCCTCGAAGACCGCTCGGCCAAACGGATGATGGCATCTATGACAGGCTGAAAGCCCGCATGACCAAACATCACCGCACCAAGCATTTGCTCTTCCGAAAGTTCCTTGGCTTCCGATTCAACCATCAGCACGGCGTCCGTTGTTCCGGCAACCACGAGATCAAGATCAGAAGTCTTCATCTGCTCTTGCGTCGGGTTCAATACAAATGCACCGTCAATCACGCCAACGCGCGCGCCGCCAACCGGGCCCATGAAGGGAATGCCGGAAAGGGTAAGGGCTGCAGAAGCACCAATCAAAGCAACAATGTCGCTGTCATTTTCAAGGTCGTAGGACAGCACCGTCGTAATCACTTGGGTTTCATTGCGGAAACCGGCAGGAAACAGGGGGCGGATGGGGCGGTCAATCAGACGGGAAACCAGTGTTTCCTTTTCCGTAGGTCGGCCTTCACGCTTGAAATAGCCGCCGGGAATTTTGCCCGCGGCATAGGTCTTTTCCTGATAGTTCACCGTGAGCGGGAAAAAATCAATTCCAGGCTTTTCCGAGCGCGCCGCAACGGCGGTGGCAAGAACCGTGGTCTCGCCGTAAGTTACAACAACCGCGCCATCAGCCTGGCGCGCCATGCGGCCGGTTTCAATACGCAGCTGCTTTCCGGCCCATTCCAGTTCTTCAACATCAATCTTAAACATCATTCATTCCTTAATGCCCTTCGCCGCCACTTCCGTTCACCTGACCGGACGGCATCCCCATTGGGCGATCAAAACCTGACCCTATTGCCAGGCTTGTGAAAAGGGGACGCGGGCGGCAATTCGGTGATCCGCCCGCTCATACAATCGTCAGCCGCTGGGTTAGCGGCGGATTTCGAGACGCTTGATCAGGGCCTGGTAACGGCCCTCATCCTTCGACTTCAAGAAGTCGAGAAGTCCACGGCGCAAACTCACCATCTTCAACAAACCGCGGCGGGAGTGGTTGTCTTTCTTGTGGGTTTTGAAATGGTCGGTCAGACCATTGATGCGCTCCGTCAGGAGAGCAACTTGCACTTCTGGAGAGCCCGTATCGCCGGGCTTTGTTCCATAGTCTTTCATGAGCGCGGTTTTGCGCTCGGCAGTCATCGTCATTCGGCCATCTCCAGGATGTCTAAAGGTTAAACAGGCGCTTTGGCTTGAGCGCTCCCTGTTCGATGCTGCAAAGGCCCAAGGGTTTGGAATCCCAAGTCACCAGAACCGCATCACAAGCGATGGGAGCATTCGCACCTCTGAGCAGAATTGACTGACCCTGCTTCAGGCGCTGGGCGTCCGCGTCCTTCAAGGCCAGTGCCGGGATGCCGTCCAGCACGGTCTCGAGGGGGCGGAGAACCCCGTTTTCGGCACTATTGCCGAGGGGCTTATGGCTCATTTCCATGAGCTTATCCAGCGGAATCATCTCGGCCTCACGAAATGGCCCCACCGCAATCCGCCGTAACATGGAGATATGGCCAAGGCAGCCCAGTTTGCGCCCCATGTCCCGCGCCAGAGACCTCACATAGGTTCCCTTGCCGCAGGTGACCTCAAAAACCGCATGGTCCGCATCTGGGCAGCTCACCAGAACCAGTTTTTCGATGGTTACTGGCCTTTCGGCCATTTCCACCTGCTCGCCTGCCCGTGCTAGGTCATAGGCTCGTTCGCCGTTAATCTTGATGGCGGAAAAGGCCGGTGGTTTTTGCTGGATCACACCTTCAAAGTTAAAAAGAATCGACTCAATACTTGTTTTGATCGGCCGCGATTCCGATTGTTCGGTAATCGCACCTTCCATGTCATCGGTGGTGCGTTCAGCACCCCAAGTCACTTCAAACCGATAGACCTTCCGCCCATCCATGGCCCACTGCACGGTCTTGGTAGCCTCGCCGAGCGCAATTGGCAGCATTCCGGTGGCAAGCGGATCCAAAGTCCCCCCATGTCCAGCCTTTTCCGCATCAAACAGGCGGCGAATTTTACCGACGGCCTGGGTGGAGGTCATGCCTAGCGGCTTGTCCAGCACGAGCCAACCGTGGACCGGCTGCCCGCGTTTCTTCATTTTTCGGTATATTTGAGGTCGCCTGCGACCTTGGGATTGGCCAGGAGGTCGTCGATCTTCTGTGCATACTGCAAAGAAGTATCGATACGAAACCTGATTTCCGGCATGTATTTCATGTCAATACGTGGCGCCACCAAGCCCCTGATGTATTTCTTGTTCCTGTCTAGCGCCGCAAGCACCAACTGATCCTGCCCAATGATCAGGCCACGCACATAGGCCGTGGCAATGCGCAAATCCGGCGACATCTGCACTTCAACCACGCTCACCGCCAGTTTTTCGAGTTCCGGATCGCCAGTATCGCCGCGCATCAGGATATCAGCCAGCGCATGGCGTATCAGTTCACCAGCGCGAAGCTGGCGTTGCGATGGTCCCTGGGAACCTCGGGTTGGACGCATGGTGACCTGTCTAGTCCAGCTTGCGCTGGATCTTCTCAACGCGGAAACATTCGATCACATCGCCAGCGCGCATGTCCTGGTAGCCTTCAAAGGCCATGCCGCATTCCTGGCCGACCTGCACTTCTTTCACTTCATCCTTGAAGCGCTTTAATGTCGAAAGCGTGCCTTCATGCACCACAACGTTGTCACGGATGAGGCGGACCTTGGCGCCACGCTGTACATTGCCCTCGGTCACCTGACAGCCTGCAACCTTGCCGACCTTGGTGATATTGAAGACTTCCAGAATCTTCGCATTGCCGAGGAAGGTTTCCCGCAGTTCCGGTGCAAGCTTGCCTGACATGGCAGCCTTGATGTCATCCACCAGATCGTAGATGATATTGTAATAGCGGATTTCGATACCGGCCCGTTCAGCGGCATCCTTGGCTTGGCCCGAGGCACGGACATTGAAGCCCAGAACCACGGCACCCGAAGCTGTCGCCAGCCCGATGTCGCTCTCGTTGATGCCGCCCACCGCATAATGCACAACCCGCGAACGGATTTCATCATTGCCGATCTTTTCCAAGGCTTGCACGATAGCTTCAGCAGAGCCCTGCACGTCAGCTTTGACGAGGATCGGGAATTCCTTGCGGCCGGCTTGCGAAAGCTGGCTCATCATCTGTTCAAGCGACGAGCGCACAACAGATGATCCGCGACTGTCCCTGCGCTTGCGTTCGCGGTAATCGGTGATCTCGCGGGCGCGGGCTTCATTGGGCACCACGTCGAATTGGTCGCCAGCTTCAGGAGCTGAACTCAAACCAAGAACTTCAACCGGAACCGAAGGCCCCGCCTCCTTGATCTGCTCGCCCTTGTCGTTGATCAGAGCGCGAACCCGGCCCCAGGCCGAACCTGCCACGAAAATATCGCCGAGCCGCAAGGTACCGCGCTGGACCAGAACCGTGGCCACCGGCCCCCGGCCCTTGTCGAGTTGGGCTTCCACCACGAGGCCGGAGGCCTCGCGATCCGGATTGGCCTTGAGATCAAGCACTTCAGCCTGCAGAAGAATGGCGTCAAGCAGCCTGTCAAGGTTTGTTCCCTTAATGGCGGATACCTCAACATCAAGCGTGTCACCGCCCATGCCTTCGACGACGACCTCATGTTGCAACAGTTCAGTGCGCACCTTGTTGGGGTTTGCCGATTGCTTGTCGATCTTGTTGATCGCTACGATGATGGGAACTTCCGCGGCACGCGCATGGCTGATCGCTTCCACCGTTTGCGGCATCACGCCGTCATCGGCCGCCACCACAAGCACGACAATATCGGTGGCTTTCGCACCGCGCTGCCGCATCGAGGTAAAGGCTTCATGGCCCGGCGTATCGATAAATGTGACCATGCCATTCTTGGTGGCCACCTGATAAGCGCCAATATGCTGCGTAATGCCGCCCGCTTCGCCGGAGACCACATTGGTCTTGCGAATGGCATCAAGCAGCGAAGTCTTGCCGTGGTCCACGTGACCCATGATAGTCACAACCGGTGGCCGTGACTTAAGTTGCTCAGGTGAATCCGTTTCAGCAGAGAGACCTTCAACCACGTCGGATTCGGAAACGCGCTTTACGCGATGTCCCAGTTCCTCGGCAATGATCTGCGCCGTATCGGCGTCGATCACGTCGTTGATCGTGTGCATCTGGCCCTGCTTCATCAATATCTTGATGATATCAACCGCCCGCTCGGCCATGCGGTTGGCAAGTTCCTGAATGGTGATGGCTTCCGGAATAACAATTTCGCGCGTCATTTTTTCGGTGGGCATCTGGAAGCCCTGGGCCTGCTTTTTCAGGCGCTCGGTGCGGCGCTTGAAAGCGGCAACCGAACGTGCCCGGTCTTCATCCTCCGACATTGCGTTGGCAACCGTGAGCCTGCCCCGGCGTTTGTCCAAATCTGCCTTGGTGCGCGTCGGCGCCGGAACTTCGATCTTGCGTTTTATAACACCGGCGCTGCCGCGCGGGCTCTTCGAGCGGGCCTCGGTTTCTTCTTCGCGGTCGGCTTGCACAATGCTCTTTGGATTGAGTTTCTTGGCGGCTTCTTCAGCCTTACGCTTGCCCTCTTCCTCAGCCCTGTGCCGGGCATCGTCTTCCAGCTTGCGCTTGGCCGCCGCCTCGCGGTCACGCAGGTCCTTTTCGTCGTGCTCTTTCCGGCGCAGTGCCTCTATTTCCTGCTGCTTGCGCTCTTCCGCCTCGCGGACCCGTGAACCTACCAAGGCCCGGTCGCGGGCTTCCTTTTCATCGTCGGTCAGCGTGCGTAAGACAACACCGGAACGGTTGGTCTGCGTTGTCTTCGGCGCGACCGCCGGTGCGGCAACTTTCGGCTGCACTTGAAACATCGGCTTCGCCTCGGGTGAGGCGGGCTTGTCGTCTCCAAAACGCTTGCGCTTGGTTTCCACAACGACCGTTTTTGTCCGTCCGTGCGAGAAGCTTTGCTTGACCTTGCTCTGCTCCGTGGTTGGGCGCTTGAGGGTCAAGGTTCCCCCGCCGGCGCGCGGCGCGCCGGACTTCGTTTCGTTCTTGTCGTTGTTATCGTTCATGCTCTCTCTACAATTACAAGACGCTCAACGGAGCGTCATATCGTTCAATCCGCTGCACGGCCAGAAGAAGCTTTTCGGCAAGCTTACCCCGTCCCACGGCAGCATGTATCACATTTGACCGGCCAAAGGCCAAATCCAATTCATCAACGTGGAAAATAGTGATCACTTTGACGTCGGGGGGCGCCAATTTGTCAATCTTGCGCCGCCCGTCTGGAGCTGCTTCTAGCGCATGTATGATGATTTGCGCTAGGTTTTTAGAGACCATGTCTTCCACTTTGCTGTTTCCGGCCACCGCCAGCCCCGCTTTTTTGGCCAGCGAGAAGTAGGAAAGCGCCAGTTTTCGGAGCAAACCTCCGATTGTATCCGCAAGTTCGGGCATCGCCTTGGTTTCAGCGTTAAAACCACGGGAAAACAGGTTTTTCTTCACCGCTTCCTGAACCCGCTCATGGCTCAGGGAGACCCAGACGCCCCGCCCGGGCAGTTTTCGCTGCAGGTCCGGAATTGCCTCGCCATCAGGGCTGCGCACGAAGCGCAAAAGGGCATCCTCATCCATAACCTCGCGGGTTACGATGCACATGCGCTCCGTCAAATCCTGGTCCAGCCCGGCGTCCATGCCCCTCCCTGTCCTTAAGCCTCGGCTTCCGCCACGGCTTCTCCAGGT
>JBAVOA010000149.1:0-3764 GCA_049691635.1 Aestuariivirga sp.
CTCATCCGGTTCTGCCTGTTGGCAACCAGATCATCCATCGCGGTCAAAAATATGGTCACAGCAATGTCGGCGCAACCCGGGATCTCTCGATATGGCCGTGCCGTCGCGCTGTTCACCCGCAGGTCCTTCTATCGTCCATCAGCTCTCCATCACTTCCTTCACCTTCTCCACCAGCTGCTTCAGCGAAAACGGTTTGGGAAGGAAGGCAAAATCCGTTTGCCCTTCAAGATTCTTTTCAAAAGCATCCTCGGCATAGCCCGACACGAAAATCACCTTCGTCTTCACCCCGCGCTTGCGCAATTCGCGCAGCATGGTGGGTCCATCCATTTCCGGCATGACGACATCGGAAAGGATGAGATCAAATGGCTCGGTCTGGGCCTCCATCACCACCAGTGCGCTTTCTCCGGAGTCCGCCTCCACCACCGTATAGCCGCGCGAGGTCAAGGCGCGGATTGCAAAGGCCCGCACCGCATCCTCGTCCTCGACCAGGAGAATGCGCCCCTTGCCGGTGAAGTCGG
The DNA here is from genome assembly GCA_049691635.1 of Aestuariivirga sp. Lineage (GTDB taxonomy): Bacteria > Pseudomonadota > Alphaproteobacteria > Rhizobiales > Aestuariivirgaceae > Aestuariivirga. The sequence continues at coordinate 519 of JBAVOA010000149.1, forward strand.
AACGTATTGCCTTCACCTCTTCCTTGGCGGTAGCGGCGGCAACGTCAGCTGCGGTGGGATAGTAGCGTGGCAGATAAATGCTGAAGGTCGTTCCCTTCCCAACTGCACTGTTGCAGAAAATGAATCCGCCTGTCTGTTTGACGATGCCATAGACCGTTGAGAGTCCAAGCCCGGTGCCCTTGCCCACTTCCTTGGTGGAAAAAAATGGTTCCCAGATTTTTTCGACAATCTCCGGCGCGATGCCCGAACCCGTATCGCTCACCTCGCACAGTACATATTCGCCCGCCGGCATCGGTTCACGCAGGGTAGACCTGGACTCTTCTTCGCTGACATTCCGGGTTTTCACCGACAGCATGCCGCCCTGTGGCATGGCATCGCGCGCATTGACTGCCAGATTGATGATGACCTGCTCAAACTGGTGCACGTCAACCAGCACCAGCCCCAGGTCGCGGCTGTGGCTGATCTTGAGTTCGACCTTCTCCCCCAGCACGCGGCCCAGAAGATTATCAAGGTCGGACATGGCGTCGGTGAGAGAGTGTACTTTGGGCTGCAGGGTTTGCTTGCGTGAAAAGGCCAGCAATTGCCGGACCAGGTTTGCCGCCCGGTTGGCGTTCTGCTTGATGCTCATGATGTCGGCAAAGGCCGGATCGGTTGGCCGCATCTTGGCCAGCAGCAAATCGGCAAAGCCTATGATGGGGGTGAGCACATTGTTGAAGTCATGGGCGATGCCGCTTGCCAGCTGTCCGACAGCCTGCATCTTCTGGCTCTGGGCCAATTGCACTTCCAGCGTCTTGCTCTCAGTCTTGTCGATGGCAAAAACTGTCAGGTTGTCGCCCATGCCCTGCAGCCGTACAAAGGAGAACTGAACCAGGCGGGGCTTCTCGTCCATCATGGTCGCATCGACCACAACCATCGGCTCCTGCTTGTTTTGAAATTTTTCCAGGCCATTGCGAAGCTCGCCGCGGTCGCTCTCCACCACCATGGAAGCAAGGCTGGCGCCGCGTTTGGCCCGCGCCGAGTAGGAAAGAAAAATCGGGTTGGCCGACTGGATGATCCCCTGGCTGTCAATTTCCGCGATGCCGATGGGAGCCACGCTGACAAAGCGCGAAAGGGCTTCGCTATCGGCATTCTCTTTGGGTTCGCGCCTGGGCACGACCAGGGTGCGGGCCGGCAGGGCCTTTGACAGGGCATCAAAATCCACCCGGTGGATAACGTCCACCGGCAGCGTGGCGCCTTTGCGCGTGGTGAGATCGAGACTGAACAATTCGGTGCGCCCGCCGCCAGCCAGGGGCTCAATGGCGGTCAGCAGCCGGGCGCTGGTTTCGCCCAGAATGTCACTCAGCCGGAGTTCACCGTTCTGGCTTTCGGCGATATCGATGCCCAGCCACTCCGCCAGCGTGGCGTTCAGGTAGTCGATCTTCTGGTTGGGAAGGCTGGAGAAGAAGCCGGCGGGCGCCCGGTCAAGATAGGTGATGATGAACTGCAGGCGGCCAAAGGCTTTTTCCTGCCGGGCCCGGTCCACGCTCACATCCTGGAGGCGCCATAAAACAAAGCCGCGCTTGGCTTGTCCGGCCAGGGGCGCGACGCTTATTTTCATCCACTTCGGCGCATCCGCGCTTGCCCCCGCCGCGGTTGACCCCGCCGGAAGGCGGATTTCCCGGGCCTCGCTCTTGCCCTCAAGGGCCGCCTGGGACAATTGATAGATGGGCTCCACAAATGCCGCCTGCCCCGCATAGAGCAGATCAAATCCCACCAGGCGGCTCACCCCCGCCGATGCGGCCAATTGCAGGAAGGGCGCGTTGCCATAGACCGCGCGCGACTTGCCGTCCATCACCACGCAGGCATCGCCTATGGCATCGGTGAGGCCGTCAAAAAAAGTGCGGGTCTGGTTTTGCCGGTCAAAGCGGATGAGCCCCGCCATGAAAGCCAGAAGGGCAAACAACCCGGCAAAGGCCAGAACGGCCCCGGTTACAAGAAGCCCAAAAGAAACTGCATCCTGCAACTGCCACACTGCGGCCAAGACGCCAACCGCGACGATGACAGCCAATGACAGGGACAACACAACAGACCCACGGCCAGATGCCGAAGCCATGCCGGCCACCTCATTTCCTCCGCGTTCCGCCATTCCGTCCCCGTTCCCGAATCATCGGAGTATAGGCGATTCCGCGGACTTCGGAATCATCCCGCAGGGAAAGCAGTGGGGAATAAAACTATGCTCCACTCAGGCGGGATTTGTGGTATAGTGGAAGATAAGCGTGAGTTATTGTAAGGAGACGGCCCATGGAATTACTCGCCCCCTATATGAACTACATCATCACAGCGGCAATTGCCGTTGCCATTTTGATTGTAGGATTGCTTATTTTCAAAACCCTCAGCCGGACCGTGCGGGGCAGAAAAGGCCAGCGGCTGGGGATCAGCGAATACCACGAGATCGACAAGACCCGCAGGCTGGTCCTGGTGCGCCGCGACGATACCGAGCATCTTCTCCTGATCGGCGGCGCCCATGATCTGGTGGTTGAAAGCGGTATCAGCCTGAACTCCAGCATGGATGATTTGCGTGAAGCGCCGCGCCCGCCCATTCCAATCCGCGCCGCACCCCGCCCCCCCGTCTTCGCCGAGCGCCGCCCGGCCCTGCGGCCCGTCGAACCGCCCTTGATGTCCCAGCGCAACTACGAACACGAAGAAAATTAAAAGAAAAAGCCCGGAAATTTCTTTCCGGGCTTGAACTTTCGCGGTGGCCGATTACGCGCTCGGCGGCGGCGCATTTCGCTCCGCCATGAAGCGATCAAACTCGTCCTGGTCCTTGGCCTTGCGCAAACGCTCAAGATGATTACGGAAAGCCTTCTGCTCGTCATCAAGTTTGCGCCGCTCTTCTTCAAGGCGGGCAAGCTGCGTGCGCTTGTAGTCATCGAAGGCGGCATTGCCCGATGAAGCAAAACCGTAGCTTGTGGAGCGCCACCTTTCAGAAGATGGCATCTTCCAGCTGGCCCAGGGTGCCTGGCCCTGGGAGGCGCCAGCCCACATTTCGCCATTCTTCAACTTAAGGAAAAGCGCCAGAAGGCCGAGTGGCCAGAAAATGACAAAGCCCAGAACCATGGCGACAATTTCAAAGGCAGACCAATGCTTCTTGCCCTTGCAGCAACCCCTGCGGGTTTGCTCCTCAGAGCCAAGATTGGTTTCAAACGTGCCCGATGCGGCGTGTGACATGAATGTCCTCCTCTATGCCTAACAGGACATTACTTAGGG
>JBAVOA010000150.1:0-9179 GCA_049691635.1 Aestuariivirga sp.
GGCAAGGTCAATTTGCGTAATGCCAAGCACGCAATTGACCCGCGGCCACTTGATCCTGAAAGTCCCTGCCCGGCATCGTCAAAATATTCGCGGGCCTATATCCATCATCTGATGCGTTCCGGCGAACTGCTTGGCATGATGCTGCTGTCCTGGGCGAACATCGCCTATTATCAGGAATTGATGCAAGGCATCCGCGCGGCCATTGCCAAGGATCGCTTTGAAGAGTTCCGGATACTGACGAAAGAGCAGTGGAGGCGGGGCGAGGCTTAGCCGTCTACTTCCCAGTGCCGCCCGTGTGTTCGCCTTCGCGAGTCAGGTAGTAGGCCGCCAGGATGGGGATGAAGGTGACGGCGATGACGAAGATCGCCACGACATTGGTGATTGGCCTTTGACGGGGGCGGATGAGTTCGTTCAGCATCCAGATGGGAAGTGTTGATTGTTGGCCCGCCGTGAAGGTGGTGACGATGACTTCATCGAAGGACAGGGCGAAGGCCAGCATGCCGCCCGCCAGGAGCGCCGAGGCAATTTGCGGCAATACCACATGGCAGAAAGTCTGGAAGCCGTCAGCGCCTAAATCCATTGACGCCTCAATCATGCTGCTGGCGGTGCGGCGAAAGCGGGCGAGGACATTGTTATAGACGACGACCATGCAAAACGTGGTGTGGCCAAGAACGATGGTCCACGTTGAAAAGGGAATGTCCATGATGCCGAAGGCGGAACGGAGCGCGATGCCCGTGTCTATACCGGGGAGTGCAATTGGAAGAATGAAGAGTAGCGAGATGTGGTCCCGGCCGAAAAATTTGGCGCGCGATACGGCTGCGGCTGCACAAGTGCCAAGGACCAGCGCCAGAAATGTCGCGATGCTTGCCACTTTCACTGAAAGGCCGATGGCATCCCAGATATCCTGGCGTTCCCAGACGACAGCGAACCACTTGGTGGTGTAGCCGGGCGGCGGGAACTGGAAGCTCTTTTCCTCCGTGGTGAAGGCGTAAAGGAAGATGAGCAGCAGAGGTACATGAAGAAAAGCCACGCAGGAGACGGCGGCAATCTTGAGAAAAAGGGGCGAGCCTTCAGAGCGCATCGAAGGCTCCCATTTTCTTGGCCACGGCCAGATAGACGCCCATGATCAGGATCGGAACCACCGTGAACGCCGCCGCCAGGGGAATATTGCCCGCTGTTCCCTGCAAGGTGTAGACCGTCTGGCCGAGAAAATAGCTTGAATTTCCAATTATTTGCGGGATGATGTAGTCCCCAAGCGTGAGGGAAAAGGTGAAGATTGAGCCGGCAATGATGCCGGGCAGGGCAAGCGGGAAAATCACGTTGCGGAAGGTTTGGGCTGGCGTTGCACCGAGGTCGGAGGAAGCGTCGATCAAATTTACGGGAACGCGTTCGAGTGCTGCCTGGGTGGGCAAGATCATGAAGGGCAACCAGACGTAGACAAAGACGAGGAAGGTTCCGAGGAAACTGATGGACAGCGAAGGCCCTCCGATCACGGGAATGGCGAGCAGGGCATCGAGCGCCCAGGTGAGGTGCAGTTCAGCTGCCAGCCATGAGATGATGCCTTCCTTGGCGAGGATCAGTTTCCAGGCATAGACCTTGACCAGATAGCTGGACCACAGGGGCAGCATCACGAGGATGTAGAACAGCGCCTTCCATTTGCCGCGGGCGTAGCGGGCGGCGAAATAGGCGAAGGGAAAGGCGATGATGATTGATGCGAGTGTTACCGCCGTGGACATGACCAGGCTGCGGATGATGACGTCCAGGTTCGAGAGGCGGAAAAGCTCGGCATAGGTCGACAGGGTCAGTTCATATTTGATGAATCCGGAGAACTCGTCGATCGAAAAGAAGCTGTGAGCGAGGAATACGAAAAGTGCACCAAGAAAGGCTACGCCCAGCCAGAGCAATGGCGGGGTGAGAAGGATGGCCAGAAGCCAATTTGGCCGCTTGTAGAGCGTGTCCGAAACTACCCGGCTGAGACTCACGCTTCACCTGCCATGATGTGCAGTGCCTCCCTTGGCCAGTGAAGTATTATCCTGTTGCCATCGGCAAACCTCCCGTCAGTGGAGGGTACGGTGACATTGATTGTCTCGCCGCTTGCCGTGCGGGTGTTAAGGCGTGTGACCGAGCCCTGATAATGGGCTGCGATGACAACAGCACTGGTCGCATGGTGCGCGGCGGGTGCCTTCTCCTTGCCGCGCAGGATGCTGATTTTTTCGGGCCGGAGACTCGCCCATTTTGCAGGACCGCCGGCTGACTTTGCAAACGCCGGACTCAAGACATTTGAAGAACCCACAAAATCCGCCACGAATTTCGTGTTTGGACGCTCATAGATTTCTTCGGGCGAACCGACTTGGACGATTTTTCCTTCGTTGAAGATGGCGACGCGGTCAGCCATCGACAGAGCCTCGCCCTGGTCGTGGGTCACGAATACAAAGGTGATGCCAAGATTGCGTTGCAGGGCCTTGAGTTCGACCTGCATCTGTTCGCGGAGTTTCAGATCGAGCGCGCCCAAGGGTTCATCGAGCAGAAGGACCTTGGGTTCATTGACGAGGGCGCGGGCAAGCGCCACGCGCTGCCTTTGTCCACCGGAGAGCTGCGAGGGGCGGCGGCCACCGAAACTTCCAAGCGCCACAAGGGTGAGGGCCTCCTGGGCCTTGCGATGGCGGGTCGGCTTGTCAATGCCTTTGACCATCAGCCCGTAGGCCACATTGTCGAGAACGGTCATGTGAGGGAAGAGCGCATAGTCCTGGAACACGGTGTTCACATTGCGCTGGTAGGGCGGAACCCCCTCGGACGTGACACCGAAGATTTCCATGTGGCCGGAGGTGGGTTGTTCAAAGCCTGCGATGAGCCTGAGGCAGGTGGTTTTGCCGGAACCGGATGGGCCGAGCATGGCGAAGAATTCGCCCTCGGCGATGTCGAGCGTTACATCGTCCACGGCGCGCACCGGCCCGAAATGACGGCAGATATTCTGAAATGATACGGCTGTTGTCATGACATAAAAACTCCCGTCAGACCGATCTGACGGGAGCCTTTCATTTGCTCAGGAATTAACGGCCACCGAGAACGGCTATCATGTCGGTTGCCCAGCGATAATAGGGCACGCAGCCAGCGGCCTGGCTTGCGCATTTAGCCACGGGGGTGCGCCAGAAATGCACCTTGTCGAAGTTCTGCATGCCATTGGTATCACAGCCGGCGTCGGTGAGCAGGGCGTTACCCTTGCAGGCGGCCGGAACTGACGGAACCGAGCCAAACCAGGCAGCGAGATCGCCCTGGAGCTTGGGCTGAAGGGAATGTTCCAGCCACATGTAGGCGCAGTTTGGGTTCGCAGCGTCGGCATGCATCATGGTGGTGTCGGCCCAGCCCGTGGCACCTTCTTCAGGAATGACCGAGGCAACCGGGGTCTTTGCCATGGCATCCTTGTCAGCCTGCAGGATGTTCACCTGGAAGGGCCAGGATGAAGATGCAACCACGCCCTCATTCTTGAAGTCGTCAATCTGCATGAAGGCGTCATGCCAGTAGCGGCCGACGAGGGCGCGCTGGCCACGGAGCAGGTCGAGGGCCGCCTTGTATTGGTCCTCGTTCAATTCGTAAGGATCCTTGATGCCGAGTTCGGGCTTCTTGTGCATCAGGTAAAGGGCGGCATCCGCAATATAAATGGGGCCGTCAAAGGCCTGAACCCGGCCCTTGTTCGATTTGCCGTCAGGCAGGTTCTGCTCCTCAAACACGACATTCCAGCTCTTGGGGGCTTCCTTGAAGACGTTGGTATTGTAGGCGAGGACATTGGCGCCCCATTGATAGGGGACACCATAGTGAACGCCATCGACCGTGTGCCAAGGGGCGTTTTGCAGACGTTCATCCACGGTTTTCCACGAGGGGATCAGATCGGTATTGATGGGTTGCACCCGCTTGCCGGCAATCAGTCGAAGCGAAGCATCGCCCGAGGCCGTCAACAGATCGAAGCCGCCCTCGTTCATCAGGGCCACCATTTCATCAGATGTGCCCGCGGTCTTCACGTTGACCTTGCAGCTTGTGGCCTTTTCAAAATCTGTTACCCAGTCATAAGATTTGTCGGTGGCGCCACTTTCAATGTAGCCCGCCCAGGCCACGATATTTACCTGGCCTTCGCCGGGGCCAATTTCCTTCTTCATGTCCTGGGCCAGTGCGGCACTGCCCAATGCCGATGCGGCGAGCAACCCCAGAAGTGAGCGGTTCAGAGTCTTCATGATTTCGTCTCCCAATATTTTTCTTGTTGTCTTGTCTTCCTGGTTGCAAGCAACCGGGGTCCATGTAAAGAAATATGCGTTTGACCAAGTGGTCCAAAATTGAGATTAGCCCAGATTTGGTGAGAAGGTAAAGTGACCCGCACCTGGATCAAGAATCCGTTGGCTATCCTGTGTGATGCGGCCGGAGGCGGAATTGTCGTTCAGGATGGCCGGATTGTCGAACTGGTCGGGAGAGGCCGCCAGCCGCTGGCTGTTCCGGATGTGGTATTCGATGCCGCGCGTCATGTGATCCTGCCGGGGCTGATCAATACCCACCATCATTTTTACCAGACGCTGACACGGGCCCACCCCCAGGCCATCAACAAGGAATTGTTCGATTGGCTGAAGGCGCTTTATCCCCTGTGGGCAAGACTAACCCCGGAATCCATGCGCCTTGGGACGCGCCTGGCGCTCACCGAACTCCTGATGTCCGGGGTCACGACGACATCCGACCACCATTATGTTTTTCCATCCGGTCTCGATGACGCCATGGATATCCAGGTGGATGAGGCCTTGAAGCTTGGCATGCGGATGACAGTGAGCAGGGGTTCCATGAACCTTTCGGTGAAGGATGGCGGCTTGCCTCCGGACAGCGTGGTACAGGATGAAGACAGCATCCTGAATGACTGCGAGCGGGTAATTTCCAAATACCACCAGCGGGGCGAGGGCGCGCGGATACAGGTGGCGCTGGCCCCGTGTTCGCCGTTTTCCGTAACGCAATCGCTGATGTGCGCCTGCGGGGAAATGGCGGAGAAGCATGACTGCCGCCTGCATACCCATCTGGCTGAGACGCATGATGAAGATGCATTCTGCCGGGCGCGCTTTGGCTTCAGCCCGGTGGACTATCTGGAAGAGGTGGGATGGCTGAATGACCGGACATGGTTGGCGCATGGCATTCATTTCTCGGACGGCGAGATTGGCCGGCTGGCGAAGCATGGTGTGAGCGTCTGTCATTGCCCCACCTCCAACATGGTGCTGGCATCGGGCCATTGCCGGACGCTGGAGCTTGAGCATGCGGGCGTTGGCGTCGGTCTCGGCGTTGATGGTTCTGCTTCCAATGACAACTCAAACTTGATGGAAGGGGTACGGCACGCGCTGCTGATGAACCGGCTGAAATATGGGCAAAGTGTCACGCATCTGGATGTCTTGCGTTGGGCCACGCAGGGTTCGGCGAAATGCCTGGGACGGTCCGATATCGGCGAGATCGCGATGGGCATGCAAGCCGATGTTGCGTTGTATACCCTGGATGAATTGCGGTTTTCGGGAGCCGGTGACCCCATTGCGGCGCTGGTGCTCTGCGGGGCTCACAGGGCGGACCGGGTGATGATTGGCGGTGAATGGCGGGTGATCGATGGACAGCCGGTGGGCGTTGACGTTGACCGGCTGCGGTGGGAGCATGGCGAAGCCGCGAAGTTGTTTTTACCTGCCTGAGGAATTGCATAGATGAGTTTTCTGACGATAGAGCCAGCACCGCCCCGATTGAACCGCAGCGAACTGGCAGTGCCGGGCAGCCAGCCGCAGCTTTTTGAAAAGGCGGCGAGGTCGGCAGCCGATGTGATTTTCCTTGATCTCGAGGATGCGGTTGCTCCCGACGACAAGGCGCAAGCGCGGAAGAACATTATTCAGGCGATTGGCGATATTGACTGGGGACGCAAGTCGCTGTCGGTCCGCATCAACGGTCTGGATACCCACTACATGTACCGTGATGTTGTGGACATTCTTGAACAGGCTTCGGAACGCCTTGACCTCATCATGATCCCGAAGGCGGGAACGGCTTCTGATGTCTATGCCCTGGATATGCTCTGTACGCAGATTGAAACGGCGAAAGGCCGCAAGAAGCGCGTCGGCTTTGAGTTGATCATCGAGACAGCCCTTGGCATGCAAAATGTCCATGAGATCGCCGCGGCGTCAAAGCGCAATGAGTCGCTGCATTTCGGCGTGGCCGACTATGCCGCCTCGACCAAGGCCCGGACGACCTCGATCGGCGGGGCGAATGCCGACTATGCGGTGCTCACGGACCCCTTGGCGGGTGGCTCACGCGATACCCATTGGGGTGACATGTGGCACTATGCAATTGCCCGCATGGTGGTGGCGGCAAGGGCCAGTGGGCTTCGCCCCGTAGACGGGCCTTTCGGCAATTTCTCGGACCCCGAGGCTTTCCGCGCAGCGGGACTGCGATCCGCCGTTTTGGGGTGCGAGGGCAAATGGGCCATTCACCCCTCGCAGGTTGTTCTGGCCAACGAGGTCATGTCGCCTTCGGAGGCCGATGTAGCCAGGGCCAAACGCATATTGGTGGCCATGGAAGAGGCTGCCAAGATTGGAAAAGGGGCAGTTTCGCTTGATGGGCGCCTGATCGACTATGCCTCGATTCGGCAGGCGGAGGTCCTTGTTCAAAAGGCTGCCCAGATCGCAAGTCAGTAGTTAACCGGCCTTGGTAGCAGCCTAACTGAGGTTGAATTCACGAATTGCGCAAACGGAAATTGGTGTTAAGGTGAGTGCTGAGAGAAGGGCAGAAGCCCTCCAAGGGGGAGACCGCATGGCAGCACGTCTTGCGCCAAAATCAGCCGAACGGCCCATGGCCGTTGTCGTGGAGGATTTGCATAAACGGTTTGGCGAGCTGGAAGTACTCAAAGGGGTTTCCCTGGAGGCGCGCGAAGGTGATGTCGTTTCCATGATCGGGGCGTCGGGGTCCGGCAAGAGCACTTTTTTACGGTGCATCAATTTTCTTGAAATGCCTACCAAGGGCCGCATTGTGGTGACGGGCGACGACGTTGCCTTGAAGCCCAACAAGGACGGCAACCTGCATCCGAGCGACCGGCGCCAGCTGGAACGCATCCGCACCAAGCTCGGCATGGTGTTTCAAAGTTTCAACCTTTGGCAGCACTTGACCGTCATGCAAAACGTGATCGAAGCACCGGTCCACGTGCTGGGTATTCCGAAAGCCGAGGCCATTGAGCGGGCCGGAAAGCTTCTTCATAAAGTAGGTCTCTATGAGAAGCGGGATCAGTATCCTGCATTTCTCTCGGGCGGCCAGCAGCAGCGGGCAGCCATTGCGCGGGCGCTGGCGATGGAGCCAAAGGTGATGCTGTTTGACGAGCCCACATCGGCGCTTGATCCGGAACTGGTCGGCGAGGTCCTGAAAGTCATTCGTGACTTGGCCAATGAAGGCCGGACAATGATCCTGGTTACCCACGAAATGAAATTCGCGCGTGACGTTTCAAGCCATGTCATTTATTTGCACAAGGGTGTCATCGAAGAAGAAGGGCCGCCCCAACAAGTATTCGGCGCACCGAAAAGCGCGCGCTGCAAACAGTTCGTTTCTGGCATTCATTGAACGCGGTGAAGGGAAATCGGGAGAAGTAAATGAAGATTTCACGTAGAATTTTACTAGCTGCGGCAACAGTTGCACTCATGGCTGCGGGGTCGCCCGCGATGGCTGACCTGAAGTTCGGTGTGGCAGCGGAACCCTATCCGCCGTTCACGTCCAAAGATGCCTCGGGTGTCTGGGTCGGTTGGGAAGTTGACTTCATGAATGCCGTTTGCGCTGAAATCGGCCAAAAATGCACGATTGAGGAAGTCGCATGGGATGGCATTATTCCAGCCCTGCAAGCCAATAAGTTTGACGCGATCATGGCATCCATGCTGATCACCGAAAAGCGCAAGGCAATTATCAATTTCTCCAACATGTATTATGATTCAGCTGCTGTCATTATCGGACCAAAGGGTGCTGACAAAGATGTTTCGCCGGAGCACTTGGCTGGCAAGAATGTTGGCGTTCAAGTTTCAACTGCGCACGCACGATATATGGCCAAGTATTACGAGCCAAAGGGCACTCTGGTGAAAACCTACGCAACGCAGGACGAAGCGAATGCTGATCTTGCGGCCGGGCGCCTTGACTATGTGATGGCCAACGGCACAGCTCTTGATGCGTTTCTGGCAACAGAGCAGGGCGGCTGCTGCGAAGTAAAGGGTGCGGTGGAGCGTGACGCGGAAATATTCGGAGACGGTGTTGGCCTGGGTGTCCGCAAGGAGGACACGGCTTTGGTGGAGAAGTTCAACACTGCCATAAAGGCGATGGCAAGCAAGGGCACATTCGACCAAATCTCCACAAAGTGGAATTTGACGGGCAAGCTGATTTTACCGAAACCATGAAGATCATTAAAACCCAGAGCAGAAAACAAGGGAGAAGACTATGAAATATACTAAACGCGCGATGCTGGCAGCCGTGGCCGCCTGCGCAATGTTTACGGCGGCACCAGCCTATGCCGATCTGAAAATGGGCGTTGCGGCTGAACCCTATGTCCCATTCACCTCAAAGGACGCCTCAGGCGTCTGGGTTGGCTGGGAGGTGGATTTCATGAATGCCCTTTGCGCCGAAATCGGCGAGAAGTGCACGATCGAGGAAGTGGCGTGGGATGGTATCATTCCGGCACTCCAGGCGAAGAAGTTCGACGCTATCATGTCGTCCATGTCAGTGAAGCCCGAGCGTGAGCTGGTCATCAACTTTTCCAGCCTCTATTATAACTCGGCAGCCGTGATCATTGGCCCGAAGAATGATGACAAGGATTTCTCTCCTGAACATCTCTCGGGCAAGACCATCGGGGTGCAGGTTTCCACGACTCACTCTTCCTATATCGACAAGTATTATGTGCCCAAGGGCGCCGTCGTGAAGACCTATGCAACCCAGGATGAAGCCAACAACGATCTCGCTGCCGGCCGCCTCGATTACGTGATGGCCGATGGCGTGGCCCTTGATGCGTTCCTGACTTCGGAGCAGGGTGTTTCCTGCTGTGAGCTGAAAGGTGCTGTTCCACTCGATGTCGAAGTTCTTGGTAAAGGGGTAGGACTGGGCATCCGCAAGGAGGACACGGAACTTCTGGCCAAGGTCAACGCCGGAATCAAGGCGATGGGGGA
>JBAVOA010000151.1:0-8198 GCA_049691635.1 Aestuariivirga sp.
CCGCATAGGAGGTCATTGTCTCGGTTGCCGTTCCCGGCCCCGAATCCGTCATCACCTTCACATAGTCAAAAGCGCGGAACAAATCGATGCCGCGAATCAGCACGGCAATGGCAATGACCTTCGACATCATCGGCAAGGTCAGCTTGAAAAAAGCCTGAACCGGCGTCGCTCCATCAATGGCGGCCGCTTCAAACGGCTCTTTTGGCAGCGATCGCAGCCCTGCCAGCATGATCAGCACCATGAAAGGCGTCCATTGCCAGATTTCGGCCAGCAGGACACCTGCCATCGCCGTTGATGACTGGCCGAGGATGACGTGATTGGGTGCGAGCAGGCCCGTTGCATAAGCGCCAGCGCTCAGCACACCAAATGATCCATTGAGCATAAGCAGGAACATCATCGCCGTCACCGCTGGCGGCACGACAAGCGGCAATGTCATCAAAGCGCGCAACAAGGCATAGCCCCTACGATCCGAGTCAAGCAGCAACGCGATCAGCATGCCAAACACAAGCTGAAACAACAACGCCACCGTTGTATAGATAAACGTATTCAGGAGCGCATTCCACACCCGCTCATCACCGAACATTTTTGCCCAGTTGTATGTCGGATTGAACACTAGCTTGCGAGTCACGGGGTGCTTGCGCTGCAGGGACAACCAAATGGCGTAGAGCAACGGATAAAGACCAAAGATGACCATCAACGCCGACGCTGGCAGAAGCCAAGGAAGAGGGTGCTCCGATGTCATCCATCTTGGCAACAAGCTTGTTTTTGATACTGCGGTCGTCATGAATTGATGCAGCACCTCAGGACTAGGCAGCAGACCACAGCAATGCGATCATCAATCACGCCCTAGACCTCCCATTGAACTTTTGTTTTTTTACATTACAATTGTTCAAACAGGTTAAGAGCTAATATATTATTGTGTCAATGGCGATTTTCTATGCGCCACAGATTGGCGTCGAACCTAGGTCAGGTCTTGGAAATCCACGCATGGCGCTCCACCACACGCCGCAGCCAAGGAACGTCAGGCGCGTCCCAATTGGGGGCCTGACCGCAGACGAGGTCAAAAAAGGCCACCGCCATCGTAGGGCTTTCGAGGGTATTCTCACGAAATGAATCCCAGAACTGCGGATCGTCCACCTTGGCGGCGGCGACAGGTTCTTCCTCGCCCATTTCTTTGAGAATTGCCGCGGCAACCGACAGGCAGAAACTTGTATAGGCATAGCCTTCCGGCCAGCGCTTCAATTGGTGGTCAATTTCTATCGGCGGATCGGCAAGCCCAAGGCCCTTTTCGACTACTGCCTTCAAGGGTGACACCGCAATTAGTTCCTTGAGCATCAAACCAGCCGCGTAAATCACAAAATCGCGCCGATCAACGTCAGCCAGATACTTCGAATTGTCGAAAGCCATTCGCCACCGCGAAAAAGCATTGGCCAATGCCGTGTTATCAACCTCAGCGACAAGCCCTGTGTTCTTGAATACCAGTTCAATATTGCGCTCAAACGACCACAAGATGGTCCGGAACCGCCGCGCTTCATGGCTCAAGTCATCGACCTTGAGAATTTCAGATTTGAGCGGCGTTAACATGGGCAAAATTCAACTCCGTCTGAGCAAGAGCTCACGTGCCGTTGCTTCATTTGTCATCAAGACATTGCAGTTCACCAATTTAATGGCTCCCAAGATGGATTCTACCTTCTCATGACCACCCGATGCAATGACGCGCAAGGGAACATTACGCAGCTGTTCCAGAGAAATCGACATCACGCGTTGATTCACTGGATGACCGACCACAGTGCCGCTTGCATCGTAGAAGTTATATAACAGGTCACCTACTGCCCCTAGCCGCATGAGAGCCGTGCGCTCTTCTTCTGAAACAAGCCCAAACCGAAATGCTGTTGAATCCGGCGCCATAGTACCTACGCTTAAGAGCGCCATGTCCAGCCGTTCCGCGCGGCGCAGTACGTCACGCAATCCGCAGCGTTCAATCAACGCCTCCTTGGTTTCCGGTGAGTCAACAATGGCAGGCGCTGTCAGCAGATAACAGTCAGCACCAACGATGCGGGCAAACTGCCAGGCAAACTCCGACGGATTGTACCGCCGCGCCTGAACAATTCCGCCCAACAATGACACTACTTGCACATTTTCGAGCTCGCGTGGTGTCAGCGTCTGGAGAGACTCATAGAGCGTTGCCCCCCATCCCACGCCAATCGACATGTCGTCTGTCAGATTTTCAGTGATATACATACCGGCCGCTACACCAATTGATTTGGTCACATTGGCGGAATATGAGGGTTCGGGAACAACTATGGCTTCACGCAAGCCAAATGCCTTCTTCAACTGGACTTCCAGCTCAAAGCATTCGGCGATCTCGCCTTCAATCCAGATTTTGACTTCCCGCTGCTTTAGCGCTTCGTTGATGTTGCGCACAACCGTGACGCGACCTATGCCAAGTTTGTCGGCAATCTCGTTTTGCGTCAGACCCTCGACATAATACATCCAGGCAATCCGCAAGCGATTGCGAGCCACCCGCCCCGCCCCACGTTCATTGTTGCCTGAAGATCTTACCTTTCGGGGTGTTGGCTGTTCCAGCATTGTCGCGTCTAGCCTCGCAAAAAACCACTCTTCTAGGTAATTTCTCTCTAGCAGGCGAGTGTCGCAATAACGATAGAGCGCCGAGCGTGAGTCTATTTCTAAAAGATACAAAAATGCCGAAATACAAGTTATTGTACATTTCAGGTTCCTCGCGAACCATATGATAATGCTAGAGTTGTATCAATAGTTTTGTGAGAGCGGTTTGATTTACTTATCCAATGGCTATTTTCTCAGTAAATTATACGAAACATTTGCATTTTGAAAATGATCTAAGTATTGTTATTAAGAACTGCAATTGAGGCCGGCTGGCAATAGACCAAGAACAGCACCGGACTAGGGAGAAGCAGGTGTTGAGTGGAATAGCGACAGTTTCTCATTTCCCTTTCTTCGCGCAGGAGCGCGACAATCCTCCTTTAACCTATCATTCGCGTTTCAAAATTCGCTTCCGGTGCCACCCAAAACCTTGCATGCATTCTGGCCTGAGGGCATGCAAAAATACTCAAACAAAAGGCCGATCAAATGGAGGAAAAGTCTGATGACGAAGAAAAAAGCTGGTCTTTTGACTCGCAGAACATTGCTAAAGTCAACCGCAGCTACAAGCGCAGCCCTTGTCTCAGGTGCGAGCGGCCTAGCCCTGTTTAACATTACCGGTGCCCATGCCGCGATGATGAACCCTGCTGACGTTTTGGCAGGGATCAATGTCGGAAAATACGTGAAGAAGGAGTACCGCGAGCAATACAAGCTGGGTGACAATGATGAACTTTGGGATCCAAACAAAGACTGGATCCGTACAGTTGACTGGGAAGCGGTTCGCAAGGAACACACCGGCAAGACCGTGCGTTTTGCCATCGGCGCGGCCGACCGGGAATCAGCACAGGATGGTATCAAGCCATTCCTCGAGCTCTCCGGTATCAATGTTGAACTTGTGCCGATCCCGGACGATTCCATGTATGACAAGGTTGTCGCAGAATTCATGTCAGGCAATGCAAGTTTCGATGCCTTGCAGTTCTTCTCGCCCTGGCTTGGCGACTTTGCTGCCCAAGGCTTCCTGAAGCCGCTCGATGAATATGCAGCCAAGTGGAAACTGCCGATCGACGACTTCTATGAAACCTATGTGCTGAATTATGGCCATTGGGGTGACAAGGGCCTGATGGGCATTCCATTCGATTGCGATATCCAGCAGGTGCATGTCCGCCCCTCGATCCTCAAGAAAGTGCTTGGCAATGACGCTGATCGGGTCAATTCCATCGCGACCTATGATGACATGATCCGGATTGCGCCTGAGCTGAACAAAGCTGAAAAAGGTGTGAATGCCATCGGCATGATGTGCGGCCGCGGCTTCTGGGCCACCTATACCTGGCAACACATCGCTGCCCAATACGGCCTTGAGCTGTTCAACGACAAATGGGAACCCGCATTCAACGGCGACGCCGGTGTGAAGGGTCTTGAAACCATTGTCGCCCTCTCCAAGAATGCCATTGAAGGGGTTGCCGCTGCCGACTGGCCAACCAACCGTGCTGCATGGCTCGGTGGCCAGATCGCCTGCAATATCTCCTGGCAGGACTCCGGTACACAAGCCACGCGGCCTGACCAGAGCAAGATTGGTGATGACGTCTTGACAATCTACGAGCCCCGCGTTGCCGGCGGCCGCTTTGCGCCACCAAATATCGCCGGTTCCACCTCTGGCGTCACGTCAACGTCGCCAGAACCGGAAGCTGCATTCCTCATGCTGGCCTTCCTTACTTCAGCTTCGATCATGGCCATGAACGAAGCCAACGCAAACGGCGTGGCGCCAGGCTACAAGTCAGTGCTGAACAACGAAAAGCTGCGTGCCGTTTCCCAGCCTGCCAAGGTTTGGGCCGAAGAGCTGGATTATGCCTGGTGCGCACCTCGCCTGCCGAACGCTTTCCAGATGGACCAGGAAATCGGCTTCCTGATCAACAAGGTGATCGTCGGTGAAATGCAGCCGAAGGCCGCACTTGACGAGGCTGCTACCAAGGTGAAAGCCATCATGGAAAAGAGCGGATTCTACAAGGGCGCCGATCCGGTGTCCTACGCTTCCATGGAAAAGGGCCTGTGGCTCGGCAAAGAGAAGAAATTGCCATTCTAATCACAAAAAAATTGAAATGGCCGGGTCTCCCCGGCCATTTTTCTGTTGACAATCGAGACAATACATAGTAACTTATTCCTATGAATGAAATTGTACTCCAAACTGCCCCGTTGAAACGAAAACAGGTTCGCCGTAGCCCGCGGATGCGCAAGGCGTTTCCTTATTTTCTCCTAGCGCCAGCCGTGATCTATCTGCTCGGCATTACGCTCTACCCTGGCATTTACGCAATTTATCGCAGTCTGATGACGGGAAAATTCAAGCTCGAATATGTCGGCCTGCAGAACTACCGCGAACTCATCGTTGACAACGCCTTCTGGGTCAGCCTGGGCAACACGCTTATCCTCGGCATCGCTACCCTTGCTCTTGAGTTCGCAATCGCCCTGACCCTAGCGGCGCTGGTTTACCGCGACACGTGGGTAAAGGCCTGGCGGATATTGTTTCTCCTGCCCATGCTTTTCATGCCATCGGCAGTTTCATTTCTGTGGAAGCTTCTGTTCAACGATGGCCGGGTGATCAGTGACCTCCTGACCCGCGCGGGTTTGGACTTCGGCAACATCGATTTCATGTCCTCGACATTTCTGGCTCGCCTTGTTCTGGTGGTAACCGACATCTGGCAATGGACGCCGTTTCTGTTCATCATTTTCGTAGCTGCACTGCAAGGTATGGACAAGGAAGTCGAGGAGGCCGCTAGGCTTGACGGCGCATCGTGGCGCAGGATCTTCTTCAACATTTCACTGCCGGTGATGAGACCTGTTATCGCTATCGCGCTGGTGCTGCGCGGTATCGACATTATCACAATGTTCGCGCCGGTTCATATCATTACGCAGGGCACACCAGGCGGCAACACCGAAACGCTGAGCTATTTCATCTACCGCACGGCTTTCAAGAGCTTTGAACAGGGCTATGCTTCAGCTGCCTCGGTGCTACTGTTGATTGCTACGGTCATTCTTGCGCAAACGCTGGTACGCCGGTTCTTCAAATCAGGGGTTGAGTAATGGCTGTGAAATCCGGTCAAGGTATTTGGCTGCGCAAAGTCGTCCTTTTGATCTGGGGCCTTATCTGTCTTCTGCCGATTCTATTTTTTGCGACCATTGCCTTACGGCCGCGCAACGAAATCATTGCGCCGGAACCAATCTATTTTCCGACATTGACGATTGAGACCTGGGCCAAGATCATGGATGAATGGCCACTGTTGAGCTATTTCAAGAATTCCATGCTGGCGATATCGGGCAGTGTTCTCATTTGCCTTCTGCTCGGCATTCCCGCTGCCTACGCGCTTGCCCGCTACAAGTTCCGGGGCCGCGAGGATATCGGTTTTTACATCCTCTCTACCAAAATGATGGCTCCTGCCGCCGTTGCCATTCCGATATTCGTCCTGTTCGGGAAACTGCATATACTCGATACTGTGTGGGCGCTCATGCTCGTCTATGCGGCGATGAACCTTTCCATCGTGGTGTGGATCATCCGGTCTTACATGCTTGATATTCCTCATGAAATTGAAGACGCGGCCCGCACCGACGGCGCGTCAGACCTTCGCATCCTGTGGTCCATCATCATTCCGATGTGTTTGCCGGGTATTATCACGGCTGGGGTTATCGCCGCCATTTTTGCCATGAACGAGTACCTCTTCACGCTCATCATTGCCTCAAAGAACGCCTATCCCCTGTCGGTGGCACTGGCCAATTTTTCGGGCGGCTCCGACGGCATTATCTACAATGCCATCGCCCTGGTTTCGTTCCTCGCGTTCTTCCCAATTTTGCTTTTGGTAATCCTGATTCAGGATCACCTTTCGCGCGGCTTGACGATGGGTGCGGTTAAGGGTTGAATCAGCCAATGACCCATGTTTCCCGTTCCCAGTATCATTTTGCAACCCATGCGGTTTGTATTGCGGCCAGTTTGCGCGACATTTTGCGTGCTGCCCAGTTTTATACGCGCGACATGTCCCATATCGATGGCAAGAACCACGTCGAGCGCCATGAACCCACGTTTCTGTCAAGCGTCGTGGCTCGGCTGGCCCGGTTGACCGATGGTTTCATGACATGGAGCACGGATACCGCCATAAAGGTATTACTGCCAAGCTGGCGCACACTGCCATCGCCTTTTGCGCCAGGCATTCTGCGTGAAGTGGCCAATGCTATCGCGGAGAACAGCCTGGTTCATAACCCGCTGTTCAACGCCTACTTCTTCCGTGCAGCGATCCACATCACAGAACGTTTTAGTGAGCGCCCCTATCTTATTCTTGAGCATCGCGTGGATGCTGCACGACGGCAATTGGCTGCCATGCCGCTTGATCCGGAGGCAGATTTTCTTGCACGTACTCTTATTGCGCTGGTTGAATCGGCACCCATCGCGCGCGTTGGGAAATCAAGGGGCGGCTTGCGATTGCTTGATGACAACGAGCCCAATGTTGCGATTTATGCAATTGCCTGTGTAACCCTGTTGTTTGCGGAAGAGGGCAAGCCTATTGCAATCCATGACGAGGATGAGTTCTTCGCGATTGTCGGGGCGCTTATTCTGCCGCGTTTGAAGGACATGGCGGACCTGATCGAAAAGCGCGACGTCGCTGGTCTGTCCAAAGAATTGGCGGACATCAAGGCGATGTATTGAGAATTCGACTTGTTCTCACGAGCTTTTCACCTTGCACGTCTTCATGAAATTCAATGTGTGTTCGAAACTCTCGACGCCTGATTGCGAGCCCAAGCCTGTGGCGTTCAAGGCAGACGTTGCCTGAGCAAAGCGCACTGTTGTTTGCGGGTCAAAGCTCCTGTTCAGTCCCACCGCAAACCCGGCATTGAAGGCGTCGCCACAGCCGCAGGTGCATTTGACGGCAATATCAAAAGCCGGAATTTTGAAGGTGGTGCCATCGGCGTGATGGTAATAAGCCCCATCGCCACCCAGGGTGAATACACAGCATTTCACCCCGAGACCCATAAACTGCTTGGCAATCTCCGCCATGTCCGTGAGGCCAGTCAAAGCTTGCGCTTCTTCGATGGATGGCATGAAATAGTCGGTGTAGGGAAGCACCTGAGCGACCGCTGGCATGTCATCCCGGGACCCGGCGAAAATATCCACCGTGGTAACAGCCCCGTTGCGCTTGGCCTGTTTCATCAATTCGGCATTGCGGCCTGAATCCATGTTCGTCATGAGACCAATACCACCAATGTGAACGACCTTGGAATCAATCACCTGTTTCATCATCATATCATCGACATAGAAATCTGCGGTCGCCCCTTTCATGTGAAGGGCTGGACGCGAACCATCGGCGCGCGTGGTCACAATTGATGACGAGGTTTTCCAGCCCTTCCGCTGCTGCATGGTGGAGGCATCAACACCAAAATGTGCAAGACGCTGCAACACCCAATCACCCATGAGATCGGCACCAACGCCGCCAACAGCGAGAGTCTTCAAACCCATTTTTGCAGCAGCAATGGAGGCTGTGCCGGCAGCCCCTGAAACCGCCAGAGTCAGCTCATCAATGAAAACCGTGCCACCTCCGGGA
>JBAVOA010000152.1:0-2336 GCA_049691635.1 Aestuariivirga sp.
GTCTGGCGTGGTTGCAGGAGGCACAGATGCAGGATGCGAAAATTCTCATCGGCGATCCGGGGCGGAGCTACCTGCCGAAGGACCGGCTTGAAAAACTTGCGGAGTACAATGTTCCGGTGACGCGCGATCTGGAAGATGCCGAGATCAAGAGGACGTCTGTGTGGCAGCTAAGGGCCTGACCGACGAGCCGGAGTTGTTGAGCCAGAGCGCCAGCATCAGGATGGCCAGCGAAATCCACAGCCAGATATCGGCACCGCCGCCATAGAAGAAAATGGCAAAGAGCACAGCGGCAGGGGTTGAAACATAGACGGCCTGGCTGGTGTAAACCGTGCCCTTGTCACGGATGAGGGTGAAGAAGGCGATGCGTTCGATGATCCACAGGATGCCTGCTACGAGAACCGTCCAATAGGCGAAAAGTTCAGGCGTGAAGGGCCCCCAGGGTGCCGCGAAGCAAAGCATGAATGGCACCGCAACCAGCCCCGACCAGAAGCTTTCCGAGGCGCCAATGGAGAAGACGTCCCGGTCCTTGGGCCAGAAGTGGGCGGCAAACCAGTTATAGGCCGTATAGAGAATGGGCGAGCTGAAGGCTGCCAGGGTCCACCAGGAAATCTGGCCCGACAGCATGCCTTCGCGCGAAAGGATCAGGACGGCGCTTGAGACGAAGCCGGCGGCCACGGCCAGCAGCCGGCGCGGCACGGCGTTTTCGCGGCCCGTTGCCAGGGCCAACATGTAGTTGAAGAACGGCGCGGTTGAGACGATCAGCGCCATTTCGGTGGCGGGCAGGTGGCGGATCAGATAGAGGCCGAAGGCAAAGGGGATATTCAGCAGGATTGCACAGCCGAGGCCAAAGACGATGACTTCCCGGCTCCAGTCCAGCCGGGTGCCCGAAAGCTTCGCTGCCACCATAAGGCCAGCACCCACGCCGAAGCCCGCATAGACGATGACGTGGCTGATGGGCATGTTCTGCAGGGACATGACCTTGTAGAGCGACTGGGAGAGACCCCAGAACAGGCCAAGAAAAATGAAGTAGAGGAAATGGCGGGAAATGGTCATTGTCGCTGTATGGCACCTGCTTAAACTTTAGGCTACTTGATAGGCACGCAGAACTGACCCTACATTGCGGCATAACAAACGAGGAATACGCCCATGTCAGCCCATGTCTATCCGGTTCCCGCCAGCTGGAAAAAGCGCGCCTTCATCAATGAGGCGGGCTACAAGTCGATGTATGCGGACTCGGTGAAGAACCCCGACAAGTTCTGGGCGAAGCAGGCCAAGCGCCTGGAC
Source organism: Aestuariivirga sp. (assembly GCA_049691635.1). Taxonomy (GTDB): domain Bacteria; phylum Pseudomonadota; class Alphaproteobacteria; order Rhizobiales; family Aestuariivirgaceae; genus Aestuariivirga. The sequence goes on from JBAVOA010000152.1 coordinate 1,285, forward strand.
TGGTTCAAGGCGCCCACCAAAATCAAGAATACCTCCTTTGCCTACGAGAATGTTTCCATCAAGTGGTTCGAGGATGGGGTTCTCAATGTTTCCTACAACTGCATCGACCGGCATTTGAAGAAGCGGGCCAACCAGACGGCGATCATCTGGGAGGGCGACAACCCCTACGACGACAAGAAGATCACCTTTGCCGAACTCCATGCCCAGGTGTGCCGCATGGCGAATGTGATGAAGCGCCATGGCGTGAAGAAGGGCGACCGGGTGACCATCTACATGCCGATGATTCCGGAGGCGGCCTATGCGATGCTGGCCTGCACGCGCATCGGTGCTGTCCATTCCATCGTGTTTGGCGGTTTCTCGCCGGATTCGCTTGCGGGCCGCATCAATGACTGCAATTCGAAATTTGTGATCACGGCCGATGAAGGGGTTCGCGCGGGCAAGAAAATTCCGCTGAAGGTGAATACGGACGAGGCTTTGAAGAAGTGCGCCGGCAACGAGAAGGTGCTGGTCATCCGCCGCACCGGTGCTGCGGTGCCTTTCGATGCCACGCGCGATTTCTGGTTTCATGAGGAAGCCACCAAGGTTTCGGCCGAGTGCAAGCCGGAGAAAATGAAGGCGGAGGATCCGCTGTTCATTCTTTACACCTCGGGTTCGACGGGCAAGCCCAAGGGCGTTTTGCACACCACCGGCGGCTATCTGGTTTATGCCGCGATGACCCACCAGTATATTTTTGATTACCATGACGGCGACATCTACTGGTGCACGGCGGATGTGGGCTGGGTGACGGGCCACAGCTATATTGTCTACGGGCCGCTGGCCAATGGCGCCACGACCCTGATGTTCGAGGGGGTGCCGAACTATCCCAGCACGTCGCGCTTCTGGGAGGTGATCGACAAGCACCAGGTGAATATTTTCTATACGGCGCCAACCGCCCTTCGCGCGCTGATGGGGGCAGGCGAAGGCCCCGTCAAGAAAACCTCGCGGAAATCGTTGAAGCTTCTGGGCTCCGTGGGCGAGCCGATCAATCCGGAGGCGTGGGAATGGTATCACCG
>JBAVOA010000153.1:0-4129 GCA_049691635.1 Aestuariivirga sp.
TGGCACTCCATGTGCTGGCGGCCCTGAAGCACCACTTCATCAACCGGGATGAGATCCTGCGGCGCATGCTGCCGTGAAGCGCCTGCCTCTAGGCTTTGGCCAATCTCTGCTGCTGAGCCAGATATTCAACAATTGCGAGAGCAGCCTGTTCGGCTGAGAGCCTTGTCGTATCCAAGGCGATCTCGGGGTTTTCCGGCACTTCGTAGGCCGAGGAGATACCGGTGAAGTTTCTTATCTCGCCGCGCCTAGCCTTGGCATAGAGGCCCTTGACGTCGCGTTTCTCGGCCTCGGCCAGCGAGGTGTTCACGAAGATCTCGACGAATTCGTCCTTCTGAACGCTTTCCCGCGCCATCAGGCGTTCGGCGCGGAATGGCGAGATGAAGGAGACGAGCACGATCAAGCCGGCATCGACCATGAGCTTCGAGACTTCCGCTACGCGGCGGATATTTTCAACCCGGTCTGCATCGGTGAAGCCGAGATCACGGTTGAGGCCGTGGCGGACGTTGTCGCCATCAAGAAGATAAGTCATGTGGCCGAGGGCGTGGAGTTTCTTTTCCACGAGATTGGCGATGGTGGATTTTCCCGCGCCTGAGAGACCGGTGAACCACAAGATGGTGGGTTTCTGCTTGGCGAGGCCGGCGCGCGAAACCTTGTTCACGTCCATGGCCTGCCAATGGATGTTGGAGGCGCGGCGCAGTGCAAAGTTGATCAGCCCCATGCCAACGGTCGAGTTGGTGAAGCGGTCAATGATGATGAAGCTGCCGAGGTGGCGGTTTTCCTTGTAGGTAGTGAAGGCGATGGGGCTATCGAGCTCGAGATTGCACACGCCGATTTCATTCAAGGCGAGTGTCCTGGCGGCGACATGTTCCATGGTGTTCACATTCACTTTGTATTTCAGTGAATCAAGCGTGCCGGGAATCTGTCGGTTGCCAGTCTTGATGATGTAGGGGCGGCCCGGCAGCATGGCTTCGTCGCCCATCCACAGAACCTCAACTTCGAACTGGTCCGACACCTCAATGGGATCAGCCGCATTGCAGATGACATCTCCACGGCTGATATCAATTTCGGTGGTGAGGGTCACCGTCAGGGATTGGCCGGCAACGCCTAGATCGAGGTCAGCATTATAGGTGACTACCCGTTCAACTGTCGCCGTTTTGGCCGAAGGGAGAACCTTGACGGCATCGCCGGGGCGCACGGCGCCACTCGCAATTGTACCGGAAAAGCCGCGGAAATTCTGGTCGGGCCGGTTCACCCACTGCACGGGGAGGCGGAAGGCTTTGGTGGCGAGATCATCGTCCACGGGAACGGTTTCGAGATGGGCCATGAGGGTTGGACCATGATACCAGGGCATGGCGGCAGAAGGCTCTACGACATTGTCGCCCGCGAGAGCGGACAACGGAATGCAGGTAATGTTGTCGGCGCCAAGGCTTTTGGCGAAAGTACGGTAGCCAGCTTCGATATCGGCGAAAACCTTCTGGTCATAGCTCATCAAGTCCATCTTGTTGATGGCGACGACGAGATGGCGGATGCCGAGCAGGGTTGCGATGAAGGTGTGGCGGCGGGTCTGTGTGAGCACGCCTTTGCGCGCATCAATCAGGATGACGGCGAGATCAGCAGTAGAGGCGCCGGTTGCCATGTTGCGGGTGTACTGTTCATGGCCCGGTGTATCGGCCACGATGAATTTGCGCTTGTTGGTAGTGAAGGCGCGGTAGGCTACGTCGATGGTGATGCCCTGCTCGCGTTCGGCGGCGAGGCCATCCACCAGAAGCGCGAAGTCGAGATTGCCGCCTTGCGTACCCATTTTTTTGGAATCAACTTCCAAAGCGAGGAGCTGGTCTTCAAACAGCATCTTGGCTTCGTAAAGCAGCCTGCCAATGAGGGTGGATTTGCCATCGTCGACGGAGCCGCAGGTAATAAAACGCAAGAGGTCTTTGTTCTCCTGGGTTTTGAGATAAGACTCGACGTCGCCGCCTTCAAATTCAATAAAGCGCGCCATCAGAAATAACCCTCCTGCTTCTTTTTTTCCATGGAGGCGGCCTGGTCCTTGTCGATGACGCGGCCCTGGCGTTCGGAAGAGGTGGCCACCAGCATTTCTTCAATGATATCAAGAAGCGTTGTGGCGTTGCTTTCAATAGCGCCGGTCAAGGGATAGCAGCCAAGGGTACGGAAACGGATATTGCGCATTTCGGGCGTTTCGCCGGGGTTCAGGCGCATGCGCTCATCATCCACCATGATAATCTGGCCATCGCGCCAGACGATAGGGCGGGGGGCGGCGAAATACAGCGGAACAATGGGGATGCTCTCGATGTGGATGTATTGCCAGATATCGAGTTCGGTCCAGTTTGACAGGGGAAACACGCGGATCGACTCGCCCTTGCTCTTGCGGGCGTTATAAAGGTTCCACAATTCGGGGCGCTGGTTCTTGGGGTCCCAGCGGTGCCTGGTGTCGCGGAAGGAAAAGATGCGCTCCTTGGCGCGGGATTTTTCCTCATCGCGCCGTGCGCCACCGAAGGCCGCATCGAAACCATACTTGTCGAGAGCCTGTTTCAGCCCGTCCGTCTTCATGATTTGCGTATGAAGTGCCGAGCCATGGTCGAAGGGATTCACATCCTTTTCGACACCGTCGGGATTTATGTGGACGATGAGGTCCAGCCCGAGGCGCTTGGCGGTTTCGTCGCGCAGGGCAATCATGTCCCTGAACTTCCAGCGGGTATCCACGTGCATCAGGGGGAAGGGGGGCTTTGCCGGATAAAAGGCCTTCATGGCGATGTGCAGCATGACGGCCGAATCCTTGCCCACGGAATAGAGCATCACGGGTTTTTCGCATTCGGCGGCGACTTCGCGCATGATGTGGATGGATTCCGCTTCTAGCCGTTCGAGGTGGGTCAATTTCCTGTGGGCAGGGGCCTGCTGCATTGCATTATCCTTGTTCGGGCAGGGGTTATGGCGATCTCTGGGTGCAAAGGCAAGGCGGGTCTTGCCCGATCCTTGGCTTTGGGGCTAGTGCTTAACCGGAACCAAAAATGAAAAATCCAGTGCGCAAAAAGCCGGCAGGCAAGAAGGGCAAACCAAGCCTTCCCTATCAGGAGCCACATCTGGGCGCTTCGGCCCGGGACAAGCTTCTGGAAGAGGCCATCGGGCGCGAAGTCCGCGGGTTCCGCGAGAAGCTTGGAATCACGATTTCGGAGCTGGCCAAGGCGGCCGACATGTCGGCCGGCATGCTGTCAAAAATTGAGAATGGTGCCACCTCGCCCTCACTCAGTTCACTGCAGGCGCTGAGCAAGGCCCTGCAGGTGCCGGTCACCTCGCTGTTTCGGGGCTTTGAAGAAATCCGGGATGCCTCCTTTGTGAAAGCGGGCCAAGGCCTCACCATTGAGCGGCGCGGCACGCGGGCCGGCCATCAATATCAATTGCTGGGCCACAGCCCCCATGGCGCGGTGATGGTGGAACCCTACATGATTACCCTCACCGCCCAATCGGACGTGTTTCCCACCTTCCAACACGGCGGACTGGAGATGCTCTACATGCTGGAAGGAAATGTGGTCTACCGCCATGGTGACAAGACTTATGACATGCACCCCGGTGATACGCTGTTTTTTGACGCCGATGTGCCGCATGGTCCGGAGGAGCTGAAAAAGCTGCCGGCGCGCTATTTGAGCGTGATTAGTTACCGGAGGGATGATTAGCCAGTACATTCCTCTTGTGAAAAAATAATTCCCAGTAGTTGATATTGAGGATGTGCCCTGTTACAGTTGGCAGCGTTTTTGTTGAGAAGGTTTACCCCATGTGCGGAATCGTTGGACTCTACCTCAAGAACCCCAAGTTGAAGCCAAAACTGGGGAAAATGTTCAAACCCATGATCATCGAGATGACCAACCGCGGGCCGGATTCGGCGGGGGTTGCCATCTACCGCAATCCGGTGAAGAAGGCCGAGACGAAATTCTCGCTCGCCCATAATGATGCCTCCTACGACTGGAAGAGAATTGATGTCGGGCTGGAAAAAGCCCTGAAGTGCGACTGCACCATCAAGAAGATCGGCAATCATTGCATCCTGGTGACCAACGCAAAGGAGCCCGCTGTGGTGGCTTGGATGAAGGCCCATCATCCGGAGGTGCGGGTTGTGGGATCT
>JBAVOA010000154.1:0-3440 GCA_049691635.1 Aestuariivirga sp.
GTGGTAACTAACATGCTGCATTTGTCATATGAATGTGGACGGAGCCATTGCGGCATTTCCGCCTTATGTTATCATATACCTGTGGGCCTCGATCAAGAAGGCTCGAAAAAAGCCATGGGAGAGTAAAATGTTCAAGAAAACAGTGGTGTGTTCGGTTGCTCTTGTAGCCTTGCTGAACGCCGGTTCCGCCGTCGCCGATACCAAGGACAAGAAGATCGCATTGTCAAATAATTACGCCGGGAATTCCTGGCGCCAGGCCATGCTGAAGAGCTGGGACAAGGTAACCAAGCCGGCGGTTGAGGCAGGCATTGTTGCCGCCGCCGACCCGTTCACCACCTCGGAAAACCAGGTCACCGAACAGGCAGCCCAGATCCAGAACTTGATCCTGCAGGGTTACAACGCCATCGTGATCAACGCCGCCTCGCCCGACGCGCTGAACGGCGTGGTCAAGCAGGCCTGCGATGCCGGAATCGTCGTCGTCTCCTTTGACGGCATCGTCACCGAGCCTTGCGCCTACCGTATCGCCGTGGACTTCAAGGCCATGGGCGCCTCGGAAGTCGAATATCTCGCCAAGAAAATGCCGGAAGGCGGCAACCTGCTCGAAATCCGCGGCCTCGCCGGCGTCTTCGTCGATGACGCGATTTCCTCAGGCATCACCGAAACGGCCGCCAAGAATCCGCAGTTCAAGATCGTAGGCTCGGTCCACGGCGACTGGGCCCAGGAAGTGGCCCAGAAGGCGGTTGCCGGCATCCTGCCCTCGCTGCCTGAAGTGAAAGCCGTGGTGACGCAAGGTGGTGACGGCTATGGCGCGGCCCAGGCCTTCAAGGCCGCCGGCCGGCCAACGCCATTGATCATCATGGGCAACCGCCAGGACGAACTGCAGTGGTGGAAGGAACAGAAGGATACCAATGGCTATGAAACCATGTCGGTGTCCATCGCGCCGGGCGTATCCACCCTGGCCTTCTGGGTGGCCCAGATGATCCTCGACGGCAAGGAAGTGCCGAAGGACCTGACCGTGCCATTCCTGCGCATCGACCAGGACAACCTGGAAGCCAATCTCGCCACCACCGAAAAGGGCGGTGTTGCCAACGTCGAATACACCGCCGATGATGCGGCAAAGGTCGTCGCAGGCAAGTAGCACTTGGGTACAGAAGCAATCAGACTGGACGGCGTCGAGAGGTCTTTCGGCGCCGTCCGCGCACTTGCAGGTGTCGACCTGAGGGTCGCCGCCGGCGAATGCCTGGGGCTGGTGGGCCACAACGGAGCGGGCAAGTCCACCCTCATGCATATCCTGGCCGGCACGCTGTCGCCCGACCGGGGGGAAATACTTCTGGGCGGCGCAAGGCACGAAGGCTACTGGTCGGTGAACGTGGCCCGCGCCAATGGCATACGCTGCGTGTTCCAGGAACTGTCGCTTTGTCCCAATCTCACCGTTGCCGAAAATGTCCGCATTGTTCATGGAACATTGCAAGGCGTGGGTTGGAAGAAACGCAGCCATGATCTGGCCCGCGGGAAACTCGATGAAATATTCCCCGGCCACGGCATCAATCCCAATGACGCCATTTCCGACCTGCCCATCGGCAAGCGCCAGATGGCGGAAATCGCCCGCGCCTTCACCGTGACCGACATTCCCCTGCGCCTGGTCATCCTCGATGAGCCGACCTCTTCGCTTGATGCCGTGACCGCCCACCAGCTCCTCGTCTTTGTCAGAACACAGGTGGCAAAAGGCACCAGCGTGATCCTGATCTCCCATCTGCTCGGCGACATTCTCGGCACCTGCGACCGGATCGTGGTGATGAAGGACGGCACCACAGTTGCCGAGCGGGCGGCCAAGGGTTTTGACCGCCAGTCCCTCGTCGCGGCCATGGGCACCGACCTGACTCAGAAAAAGTCCGCAGTGGCAAAATCATCCGAAGCAAAATCCGCAGCACCAGTTGCCGTCCGTGCCAGGCCGAAGACGGCTGATCAACCGGGCGAGCTCATCGCCCATCAGGGCGAGATCATTGGCCTTGCCGGGCTCTCGGGCCATGGCCAGACCCGTATGCTGTTGCAGATATATGCGAAGACCGAAGCCGAGGTGGCTGCCCCTCTCGCTTTCATCGCTGGCGACCGCCAGTCTGACGGCATTTTCAATCTCTGGTCCATCGCCGCAAATGTGACGGTACGCTCCCTGCGCGCCCTGATGAAACACGGACTCATCTCCGGCGAGGCAGAGGACCGGCTGGCCGCCGAATGGAAGCAGCACATGGGCATCCGCACCCCTGACATGCACAACAATATCCTCACCCTGTCGGGCGGCAACCAGCAGAAAACCCTGTTTGCCAGGGCCCTGGGGTCGGAGGCAAAGATCATTCTCATGGATGATCCGATGCGCGGCGTTGATATCGGCACCAAGCTTGAAGTCTATGAAATGATCGCCAAGGAAGCCAAGGCCGGACGCACCTTCATCTGGTACACCACCGAAATAGAAGAACTGCAGTATTGCGACCGCGCCTATGTGTTTCGCAATGGTGCGATCTCGGCCATCCTGAGTCGGGAAGGCCTGACCGAGGAAAAAATACTGCAAGCTTCTTTTGCGGAAAGTTCCGCCGCATGAACCGGAGCCTGCTGCGCTCATTGCTGCCCATCATTTCCCTCGCCGTCGTCCTGGGCGCAACCTTCTATGTACAGCCCCGGACCATGAGTTATTTCGGCCTGAACCTGATGCTGCAATATGCCGTGCCCATTGCGCTCGCCACAATAGCCCAAATGTTTATCATCACGGTCAATGATCTTGATCTCTCGATAGGCCCCTTTGTTGGACTTGTCGGCTGCATTTCCGCAACCCTCCTTTATGCCAATCCCGTGTTGGGCACGCTAGCGCTGCTGGCGTGTATTGCGGCCTATGCGGCAGTCGGCGCTTTGGTTCATAGCCGCAATCTTCCCTCCATCGTCGTAACCCTTGGCCTTTCATTTGTCTGGCTCGGCATTGCCGTGCTTATTCTCCCGTCACCGGGTGGCAAGGCACCGGGTTGGCTGAAATCTATCATGGCATTGCAGACGCCACACATTCCCTTCCCCATCGTCGCTGCTATCGTGATTGGCCTAGTGGTCCAACTGGCCCTCATGCATTCGTCCTTCGGGGTGATCGCCCGCGGTGCCGGTGGCAATCCGCGCGCCATGGAAAGGGCAGGCTGGTCGATGCTGAAAACCAAGTCGGCCATGTACGCACTTGCTGGATTCTTTGGTGTGCTATCCGGCCTTTCACTTCTTGGTCTCACAACTTCAGCGGATGCCCATGTGGCGGACCGCTATACGCTTTATTCAATTGCAGGCGTCATTCTGGGCGGCGCTGAATTTATCGGCGGACGTGTCTCCCCATTGGGTGCGGTGATTGGCGCCCTCACCCTCGCCTTGGCAGGATCATTCCTTATCTTCCTCAGGATTTCACCTGACTGGCA
>JBAVOA010000155.1:0-8240 GCA_049691635.1 Aestuariivirga sp.
GGCTGAGCCTGCGTTATGGACAGTGGATGAACTGGTGGCAGCAAGCGGCGGAAAAATCATCGGTGCCGTAACCAAACTTCTCAATGGGGTTTCCATCGATACGCGCACCATTGCGCCTGGCGACATCTTCGTGGCGATCAAGGGCGAGACCCATGATGCCCATGACTTCGTGGCGAAGGCCTTAGGCGCAGGGGCTGGGCTTGCCATCGTTTCGCGCACTACGGAGGAGATGAGAGCGGGCGGGCCATTGCTGGTCGTTGCCAATGATCCGCTTGAAGGCTTGGCGAAAATCGGCAGGGCCTCACGCGACCGTTCCCAGGCGCAGATCGTGGCAGTCACCGGCAGTGTCGGCAAGACCAGCTCAAAGGAAATGCTGCGGGTGGCGCTGGCTGCGTCGGGCTTCACGCATTCGTCGGTTGCCTCCTTCAACAATCACTGGGGCGTGCCGCTCACGCTCGCAAGAATGCCGCGCCAGACGGCTTATGGCGTATTTGAAATTGGCATGAACCACTCCGGTGAAATCACACCCTTGGTCGGCATGGTGCGGCCCCATGTGGCGATCATCACCAATGTGGCGCCTGTGCATGTGGGCAATTTCAATTCGGTGGAGGAGATTGCCGATGCCAAGGCCGAGATTTTCAGCGGCGTGCTGGCTGGCGGATACGCTGTGCTCAACCGCGATAATCCTTTCTTCGAACGGCTGGCAGCAGCGGCGCGGAACGCCGGAATCCAGAACATCGTAAGCTTTGGCACTCACGAGAAAGCTGATGTGAGAGCGGAGCGTGTGGTGCTGCATGGGGCATGTAGCTGCATTACCGCTGAAGTGATGGGCGAGAAGCTGATTTACAAACTTGGCATGCCGGGCGAGCACATGGTGGCAAACAGTCTCGCGGTGCTGGCGGCGGTGAAGCTGATGGGGGCCGACCTGGCGCGCGCCGCCCTGGCGCTGGCGGTTGCCGAAGCGGCGAAGGGCAGGGGAGTTCATCATCATCTGCGTGTCGATTCAGGTGAAGTGCTGCTGATCGATGAGAGCTACAATGCCAATCCGGTTTCCATGGTGGCGGCACTGGCGCTGCTTGGCCGGGCCAAAACCGGCAAGAACGGGCGGCGTATCGCGGTTCTGGGCGATATGCTGGAGCTTGGAAAACACGGTCCAGCGCTCCATGGCGAGCTTTTCAAGGCGGTGGACGGGAACAAGGTGGATGTTCTATACGCCGCCGGTCCCCTGATGGCGCATCTCTGGGAGAAGACGCCGGCGGACCGCCGGGGTGCTTTTGCCAATAGTTCCATGGAGTTAAAGGAAAGTCTTCTGGACGGGCTTCAGGCCGGGGACGTCGTAATGATCAAGGGTTCACTCGGCAGTCGCATGGGACCGCTGGTTGAGGCCATAAAAGAGCGCTTTGCGCCAGTGAACAGGGATCTCTAGCCGATGCTTTACTATCTCCTCACCAGCCTGACCGATGATGTTTCGGCGTTCAACGTGTTCCGCTATCTCACCACACGGACCGGCGGGGCAATCCTGACCGCCCTGTTCTTCATCTTTGTCTTTGGACCAAAAATCATTGCGCTTCTGAAGGTCAAGCAGGGCCGTGGGCAGCCCATCCGCAGCGACGGCCCGCAGCGGCATATTGTCGAAAAGCAGGGCACCCCGACCATGGGCGGGCTCATGATCCTTTCAGGCACATTCGTGTCCACCGTGCTGTGGGCTGATCTCAGCAACCTCTATGTCTGGGCCGTACTCTTTGTGACCCTGGGGTTTGGCGCCATCGGCTTCTATGATGATTTCCTGAAGGTTACGCGCTCCACCACGAAAGGTTTTTCCGGCAAGGCGCGCCTGCTGGCGGAATTCCTGATTGCCGGCGTGGCGGTTGCCTGTTTCATGTGGATTGGCGAGAAGCCGCTGTCGAGCTCGCTGGCGGTGCCGTTCTTCAAGGATGTGCTGATTCCCTTCGGCTTCTTTTTCATCTTCATCGGTGTGTTTGTCATTGTGGGAGCCGGCAATGCGGTGAACATAACCGATGGGCTGGACGGCCTGGCCATCGTTCCGGTGATGATCGCGGCGGCAAGCTATGGCCTGATTGTGTATCTCGTGGGCAACGCCGTGTTTGCGGAATACCTGCAGGTGCATTTCGTGAAAGGCACAGGTGAGCTTGCGGTGATCTGCGGGGCGCTGGTGGGGGCGGGCCTTGGCTTCCTGTGGTTCAATGCACCGCCTGCCATGATCTTCATGGGCGATACGGGCTCACTGGCGCTGGGTGGGGCGCTGGGGGCCATCGCGGTTGCAGTGAAACATGAAATCGTGCTGGCCATTATCGGCGGCCTCTTTGTCCTTGAGACGGCCTCCGTCATTGTGCAGGTGGCTTCCTTCAAGATGACGGGCAAACGGGTATTTGCCATGGCCCCGCTGCACCATCACTTCGAGCAGAAGGGCTGGAAGGAACCGACCATCGTCATCCGCTTCTGGATCATTGCCTTTGTGCTGGCGCTCATCGGCCTTTCGACCTTGAAGCTCAGGTAGGCACAGCAGGTGTTCCCGGCTCATACATTCAAAAACAAGCGGGTTGGGCTTTTCGGCCTGGCGCGGTCAGGCTTGGCCTGCGCCGAGGCGCTGCGGCTTGGCGGGGCCGCGGTTTTTGCCTGGGATGATTCCGATGTGGCGGTGGCTGCGGCGAAAGCGGCAAACCTGCCCATAGCGGACTTGCGCGGGATTGACTTTACAACGCTGGATAGTTTGGTGCTCAGCCCTGGCGTGCCACTCACTCATCCGGAACCGCATTGGACCGTCCAAAAGGCCAAGGCGGCCGGCCTTGAAATCATCGGCGACACGGAAGTGTTCCAGCGCGAGGTTGCTGGCACGGGTGCGCGCATTGTGGCCATTACGGGAACCAATGGCAAGTCCACCACCACGGCCCTCATCGGGCACATCTTCCAGACCTTGGGATGCGATGTTGATGTGGGGGGCAATATCGGAACAGCCGTTTTCCTGATGCGGCCGCCGGTGAAAGACCGCATCTATGTTCTGGAACTTTCTTCCTTCCAGATTGACCTGATGCCCGGGCTGAAGCCGGATGTGGGCATCCTCACCAATCTGACGCCGGATCATCTGGACCGCCATGGCACCATGGCGAACTACGCGGCGGTGAAGGCCCGCATGTTCCTGAAGCAGGACAAGAATGACACGGCCATTATCGGCATTGATGACGACTGGTGCGTGGACATTGCCCTGAGCATCCGAAACAATGCCACAGTCCGCCCGGTTTCCGTTCTCCATGAAACGGAAGACGGCATTTCGGCCCATGATGGAATTCTCCGCGAAAGCCTGAATGGCAGGGAAGTGGCGCAGATTGACCTGCGCGCCATGCCGGCGCTGAAAGGTTTGCACAACTGGCAAAACGCCTGCATGGCCTATGGCGCCGCGCGAGCTCTTGGTTTGCAGGCCGCTGACATCGAAAAGGCCATGAAAAGTTTCCCTGGCCTTGCGCATCGCATGCAGGAAGTCGGGCGCCTTGGCCGCGTGCCATTCATCAATGACTCCAAGGCCACCAATGCGGATGCGGCGGCAAAGGCTCTCGCTTCTTTTGACAAGATTTACTGGATAGCCGGCGGCATCGCGAAAGCGGGCGGGATCAAGCCGCTTGCCCCATTCTTTCCACGCATCGAAAAGGCCTATCTGATCGGTGAAGCTGCCGATGAATTTGCCAGGACGCTGAGCGGCAAGGCACCCTTCGAGATGTGCGGTACGCTTGACATGGCCGTTGTGGAGGCGGCGCGTGATGCGGCCTCTTCCCGGTTGGACAATGCGGTCGTGCTGCTGTCGCCGGCTTGCGCCTCTTTCGATCATTACCGCAATTTTGAAATCCGGGGCGATGCCTTCGTGAAACATGTTTCCGAATTGCCCGGCATCGCCATGACCATAAAAGGAGTGTACTGATGCTCGTCTCACGAAGTGATCGCGGACTTTTTGCGCGCTGGTGGTTCACCGTGGACCGTCCGCTGCTCTCGGCAGTGTTGCTCCTGATGGCCATTGGCGTGCTGATCAGCATGGCTGCCAGCCCGCCGGTTGCCGAGCGCATCGGCCTCAACGCCTTTCACTTTTTCAAGTTTCAGCTGGCCTTTCTTGTGCCCGCGGTCATCTTGTTGATTTCGGTTTCCCTGCTTGAACCCCGACAGGCGCGGCGCGCGGCGTTTCTGATGCTCGGCCTGTCGCTTGCTCTCATGGTCGCGGCCCTGTTCTGGGGACCGGAAATCAAGGGCGCCCATCGCTGGATCAATTTCGGCCCTATCGGCCTGCAGCCCTCGGAACTTGCCAAACCCAGCTTCGTGGTGATTGCCGCCTGGTTTCTGGCAGAGCATACGAAAAAGCCCGATATGCCAGGCCATTTCCTTGCCTATATGGTCTTCGCGGTGTTTGTTGGCTTGCTTATCCTGCAACCGGATTTTGGGCAAACAGCACTGGTTGTCCTCACCTTCGGCACAATGCTGCTGATCTACGGCATTCCCTGGGTCCTGGTTCTCGGTCTTGCCGGACTTGGCGGAGCGGGCGTTGCGGCGGCCTATGCACTGGTTCCCCATGTCGCGTCGCGGATCGATCGCTTCCTGCATCCCGACAAGGGCGACACGTTCCAGGTGGATACGGCCACGGCAGCCTTCCGCAATGGCGGGTTGATGGGTGCGGGTCCCGGCGGTGGTGAAGCCAAACAGATTCTCCCCGATGCCCACACGGATTTCACCTTCGCCGTTGTCGGCGAAGAGTTCGGCCTGGTTGCCTGTGTCGGCCTGATGCTGCTCTTTGCCTTTGTGGTGATGCGCATCCTGCAGCGGGCGAAGATTGAGCCTGATCCGTTTCCCGCCCTTGCGTTGAGCGGTTTGGGAATCATTTTTGGCCTGCAGGCTGTCATCAACATGGGGGTGAATGTCTCCCTGCTTCCCGCCAAGGGCATGACGCTGCCGCTTATTTCCTATGGGGGATCGTCGCTGATCGGCGTTGCCTTCGCGATGGGGATGGTCTTGGCATTCAGCCGCCGACAACCCCATGTTTCCCTGTCATCCACGACGTGGCAGGCTGTGACAACGTGAGTGGGGCTGATGGGCGAAGTTCTTAGTGGAACCGGGCGGGGTGTTGTCGTTCTGGCTGCAGGCGGAACTGGCGGGCATTTGTTTCCTGCCCAGGCGTTGGCCGAAGAGCTTGTTGCCCGCGGTTATCTCGTTCACCTGATGACGGATGAGCGGGTTGCCGACTATGGCAAAGCTTTTCCGGCCGTCGAAACCCACATTGTTCCCTCGGCAACCATTTCGCTGTCCAAGCCATGGCTGCTGCCGGAGCGTTTGTTCAAGCTCTATCGCGGTGTGCAAAAGGCCAAAGCCATTTTGCGGCGCGTTCGGCCCGATGTGGTTGTGGGCTTTGGCGGCTATCCGTCGTTTCCACCGATCATCGCGGCGTATCAACTTGGCATTGCCTCCTGCGTGCATGACCAGAATGCAGTGATGGGACGGGCCAACCGCTTTCTATCGCGCTTTGTGGATGCCGTTGCCTCATCCTTCCCGAAGCTGGCAAAGCTTCCAGAGCAGGCCAGAGCAAAACTCGTGGTGACGGGCAATCCGGTTCGCGGCCTTGTGATGGCCGAGCGCGCGGCGCCCTATCCGGTCACAGGTGCTGACCAGAGTTTCAATCTGCTGGTTTTTGGCGGCAGCCAGGGGGCGCGGTTCTTTGCCGAATTCATGCCGAAAGTTGTGGCTGAACTGCCAAGGGCAGTTCTCAAAAACCTGTGGCTCACCCAGCAATGCCGCCCGGAAGACATGGAGGCAGTCAGGGGTGCCTATGAAGCCCTGGATTTCAAATTTGATTTGCGGCCCTTTTTCATGGACATGCCGCTGCGGATTGCCAACGCGCACCTGGTTATCTGCCGGTCGGGGGCATCCACCATTGCGGAGCTTGGCGTCATCGGCAGGCCCGCTGTCATGGTTCCCCTGCCGCACGCCATCGATAACGACCAGTTGCGCAATGCGGAGAGCTTTGCTGCGGCCGGGGCAGGCTGGATCAAGTCCCAGGCTGACCTGGAGCCGGGTGAGTTTGCCGCATTTTTGACGCGATTGCGCTATCAGGAGGGAGAATTGCAGGCCGCTGCAAAGGCAGCCCTCGCACATGGAAGGCCCGATGCTGCCCAGCGGCTGGCGGATTTGACGGTCAGGCTTGCGGTGAATTCCGCAAAAGCGAAAATGGAGAAGGGAAAACCATGAAACTGCCGCGTGACGTAGGCCCCATTCATTTCATCGGCATTGGCGGCATCGGCATGAGCGGGATTGCCGAAGTGATGGCCACTCTCGGCTACAAGGTGCAAGGGTCTGATCTCAGCGACAACTACAATGTGGCGCGCCTGCGCAAGAACGGCATTGAGGTTTTCATTGGCCACCAGGCGGCAAATATCGGGACGGCGCAAGTTGTCGTCGTATCCTCGGCGGTGAAGTCCGACAATCCGGAACTGGTCGAGGCGCGGGCGCGCTACCTTCCGATAGTACGGCGGGCGGAAATGCTGGCCGAACTGATGCGCTTCAAATCCTGCGTGGCGGTCGGCGGCACCCATGGCAAGACCACAACGACATCTATTGTCGCGGCACTGCTTGATGCCGGAGGGTTTGATCCCACGGTGATCAATGGCGGCATCATCAATGCCTATGGCACCAATGCGCGGTTGGGCAAGGGCGACTGGATGGTGGTGGAGTCGGATGAATCCGACGGCACCTTCGTCAAGCTCCCGGCGGATGTGGTGATCGTCACCAACATCGATCCGGAACATCTGGACCACTACGGCACCTTCGAAAAAGCCAAGGAAGCCTATCTGGCCTTTGTCGAGAATATTCCATTCTATGGTTTTGCCGTCATGTGCATTGACCACCCGGTGGTCCAGGAACTGATCGGCCATGTGAAAGACCGCCGCGTGGTGACCTATGGCCTCAGCCCGCAGGCGGATTTCAGATTGCAGGACCTGACTTATGAAAATGCGGTCATGAAATTCTCGGTCCGCATCACGGACAGGCTGACGGCAGCCACCCATGACATCACGGGCCTTGAACTGCAGATGCCGGGCGACCACAACGCGCTGAATTCAACCGCGGCGGTGGCGGTGGCCCGTGAGTTGGGATTGAGCGATGAGAGCATCCGGAAGGGCCTTACCAGTTTTGCCGGCGTCAAGCGCCGTTTCACGCGCACAGGCGAGCACAAGGGCGTCACGGTTTTTGACGACTATGGCCATCACCCGGTTGAAATTGCTGCCGTGCTGAGTGCGGCGCGCAAGGTGACGAAGGGCAAGGTCGTAGCCGTCATGCAGCCCCACCGCTACACGCGGCTGGCCAGTCTGTTCAAGGAATTCTGCTCGTGTTTCAACGACGCGGATTCGGTGATCCTGGCGCCGGTCTATGCGGCTGGCGAAACGCCCATCGAGGGGGCCACACATACGCATTTGGCGGAAGGCCTGCATGGGCGCGGCCATCGCGCGGTGCAGACCATTGAAACGCCTGAGGAATTGGCTCCCCTGGTCCGCGGCCAGGTCAACGCCGGTGACATCGTGGTTTGTTTGGGGGCCGGCACCATCAGCCAGTGGGCCTATGCGCTGCCCGATCAACTTGCGGCCCTTGATGGATCTCCCTGATGCCGAAACTGGATGGGGAGGCTTTGTTGAAGAGGCTGCCTGCCGTGCGCGGGCGGCTGGAAGCCAACATGCCACTTGCCGACCTGACCTGGTTTCGTGCCGGGGGGGCGGCGGAGGTTTTGTTCACGCCGCTTGATGAAGCCGATCTTGCCGCCTTCCTGCGCGACGTGCTCGGAGACATTCCGGTTTATGTGATCGGCGTGGGCTCAAACCTGC
This sequence comes from Aestuariivirga sp., assembly GCA_049691635.1. Classification (GTDB taxonomy): domain Bacteria; phylum Pseudomonadota; class Alphaproteobacteria; order Rhizobiales; family Aestuariivirgaceae; genus Aestuariivirga. Next base: position 7,863 of record JBAVOA010000155.1, read on the forward strand.
TGGTGCGGGACGGCGGTGTTCCCGGCGTGGTCATCCGCCTCGGCCGCGGGATTTCCGAGATCAAGCTTGAACCGGACAACCGGGTCAGGGTTGGAACGGCGGTATTGGATGTGCGTGCGGCGCGCTTTGCCCATGACAACAGTTTAGACGGGTTAACCTTTCTGAGAGGTATCCCCGGCACGATAGGCGGCGCTTTGCGGATGAATGGCGGAGCCTATGGTGGTGAAACAAAAGACATTCTGATTAAGGCCCGGGCAGTTGACCGGGCGGGACCAGTGCACGTGCTTTCAAATGCAGAGATGAAATATTCCTACCGGCACTGCAGCGCGCCGGAGGATTTGATCTTCACCGAGGCCCTGTTGCAGGGACGCCCGGGCA
>JBAVOA010000156.1:0-4439 GCA_049691635.1 Aestuariivirga sp.
GGAGTATCTCAATGAGCGCTGAAGCCCGGCTGAAACAACTCGGCATGGTTCTGCCGGACCTGCCAACTCCCAAGGGAACTTTGCCTGGCCGCATTTCAGTTGAAATCACGGCGATCATGGCGGTGAAACCTTGAACCCTTTCGAAGCCCTGGGGGTTCGTACCATCATCAATGCCAAAGGTCCGGCTACCCGCCTGTCTGGCGGCATGATGCGATCTGAAGTCGCACAAGCTATGAGTGAGGCTTCACAATACTGTGTGGATATAGCTGACTTGCAGGCTGCTGCTTCAAAGGCAATTGCAGAAGTGACGGGCGCAGAAGCCGGTTACGTTGCATCCGGCGCCTCGGCCTGCCTCCTGCTTGCGACGGCGGCCTGCATGACGGGGCTTGATCCGGGCCGCGTGGCCCGTTTGCCTGATGCAACGGGCATGAAAGATGAAGTCATCATGGTGCGCAGCCAGCGCAATTTCTATGACCATGCGGTGCGGGCGGCAGGTGCACGGATCGTTGAAGTTGGCTTGCCGGACCGATACGCCGGGGCGGGGGTGCGCGATGCGGAAGCCTGGGAGATTGAGGACGCTATTACGGAGCGCACTGCGGCTGTTTTCTATGTCGTCGATGCCAGTGCAAGGCCACCACTCGGCGAAGTTGTGACCGCTGCCCACCGGCACGTTGTCCCCGTCATCGTTGATGCGGCGGCGCAATTGCCACCGCAATCGAATCTCAAGAAATTCACCGGAGAGTGCGCCGATCTTGTGGCTTTCTCAGGCGGCAAGGCGCTGGGCGGGCCGCAGGCCAGCGGATTTCTTTGCGGACGGCGCGACCTCATCATGGCCGCCGCCCTGCAACATCTCGATCTCGATGTCTTCTGGGACATGTGGGAGCCGCCCCCATCTCTCATCGACAAGGCCCGGCTGAGAGGTGCGCCACCGCACGGCATCGGACGAAGCTGCAAGGCCGGCAAAGAAGAAATCGTGGGACTCCTTGCAGCACTTCGTCTTTTTGTTGCCGAGGGCGATGGGGCGCGCCACTCCCGCTGGCTGGGCATTGCACGCGAAATTGCCGATGGGTGCTCCGGAATTCCAGGTGTCGAGGTGCTCATTGAAAATGCCGAGAACACGGCGGCTGTTCCGGTGGTGTCTCTCTCGCTGGATGGCAATCGGCACAATGCCACCCGGGCCATCTCGCTGCTCCAAGGTGCAAACCCCTCCATCCATGTTGACGCGAGCTACCGCGACCAGAACAGGATTCTCCTAAATCCGATGTGTTTAAGAGAAACCGATTGCGCGATCTTCACGGTGGCATTTCGTGGTGCCTTGAAAATGTGACGAATGAAGTCGCGGGCAAGCTGAAGTGATCGAATGTGGAGAGCGCTCCCACAACTTTAGACTGTGATCTCCCGCCTTTCTACTTTCCAAACCGCTTGAGTTTGTGCGCGGAACAGGCTTAGGTTGGGCACGGGGGCATTTTATCGGCTGCTGGCAGGGAGCACGTCCATGAAATGCAGGGAGACCGACGCAAGCGTGGGCTTGCGAAACTGTCATGGGCCAGGCAACGGCCAGTCCATCAATCTTCAATCCTTATTCAACACATCGCGCGGTGATGCCCTTCGACAGATGGGCTCTACGATATGATGCCGTCGTCCCGTCAAAGCGTCGCGCCAATTTCGGCCGATTGCGAGGGTGCGCCCTTGGTGAAGCCGTCAGGATTTCGCGAGTATGACGCGCGCTGGCTTTATGGAAGCGAAATCAACGCGGCGGGTTTTCGCGCTTTGGGACTTGGACTGGGCACGCTGCTGCATCTGCGTGGTGTGAGGCCGCATATTGTTGCCGGCCATGACTACCGCAGCTATTCCACGGAAGCAAAAGATGCGCTTGCTGCGGGATTGCTTGCTGCAGGGTGTACTATTTACGATGTTGGCCTGGTCATTACGCCCATTGCCTATTTCGCCCAGTTTTATCTTGACGTGCCAGCCGTTGCCATGGTGACGGCATCACATAATGAAAATGGCTGGACCGGCGTGAAGATGGGGATTGAACGGCCATTCACCTTTGGTCCTGATGACATGACCGTGCTGAAAGAAATTGTGCTCGGGGGAAATAGCGTGGAGCGCGGCGGCGGCTCCGTGGTTGATGCGCGTGATGTGAGCGGGCGTTATATGGATGATCTTACACCGGGCGCATCGTTGACCCGGCGACTGAAAGTTGTTGTTGCCTGCGGGAATGGCACGGCGGGACTTTTTGCGCCGGAGGTTTTGGAACGTGCGGGCTGCGATGTTATCACCTTGGATTGCGAACTTGATGATACGTTCCCCAATTACAATCCCAACCCGGAGGACCTGAGGATGCTTTCGGCGGCCTCAGATGCGGTGAAAAAGAACAAGGCGGATCTTGCCCTATGCTTTGATGGCGACGGCGACCGCTGCGGCGTGATAGACAATGAGGGCAACGTCATTTTCGCCGACACGGTCGGCGTGCTGCTGGCCCGGCATTTTGCTGCAACCGTCAAGGATGCGCTGTTTATAGCCGATGTGAAATCGACAGCTCTCTTTGGTGCTGACCCGTTGCTCTCGTCGTTGGGCGCACGCTGTGAATACTGGAAGACCGGCCATTCCCACATGAAGCGGCGCATCGCGGAGCAGGGAGCTCTCGCGGGCTTTGAGAAATCCGGACATTACTTCTTTCAGCCGCCCATTGGCCGCGGTTATGATGACGGGCTGCTGGCTGCGCTTGAAATCCTGCGCCTGCTTGATCAGGCGCCCGGCAAATCAATGGCCGATCTCCACCGGGAACTGCCGCGGACCTGGGTGACACCTACCATGTCTGCCCATTGCGCTGATGACATCAAGCATAAAATCGTGCAGCGGTTGATGGACTACTTTGAGACCTTGCTTGGCGCGGGCTCAAGTATTGGCGGTCAGGCGTTGACAGAGTTGATCACGATCAATGGGGTGCGATTTGGACTCGCCGATGGTTCCTGGGGGCTGGTGAGAGCTTCATCCAACAAGCCGGAACTGGTTGTGGTCTGCGAAAGCCCGGTCAGCCACTTGAGCATGTTGGCGCTCGTCCATGTCATCAGATCACACCTCGAGACCTATCCTGAGGTAGGCGAGCTAAAGCAAGTGCCAAGTCCATGAGCAAAGTCATTCCGGTCATCCTGTGCGGCGGCTCGGGAACGCGCCTGTGGCCCTTGAGCCGCAGCAATCGCCCAAAGCAGTTGATCCCGCTGACCGGTGACCATTCCCTGCTGGAGGCCACGCTCTTGCGTGCCAAGACCATTGCCGGGTCGGGTGAGCTTCTTTGCGTGACGGCGGCGGCCTATGAGGCTGAAGTGCGCCAATCGCTTGACAGGCTGGGACTAGGAGGCAGGCTGATCATTGAGCCTGAGGGGCGGAACACGGCGCCGGCCCTCGCTGCCGCCGCACTCGTGGCCATGCTGATTGATCGCGAAGCCATTATTGTAGCGCTGCCAGCCGATCACGTCATTGAGGAGGGGGAAGCCTTTGCGGAAGCCATAACACTTGCCTGCAAGGCTGCAGAGCAGGGGTGGTTTGCCATTCTCGGCGTCAGCCCCCGCCATGCATCCTCCGCCGTGGGGTATATCATGCCTAGTGCGGCGATTGACGGTTTGCCGCACGTTATTCGCGTCAATCGTTTCGTCGAGAAGCCGGAGGAGGAAATGGCCCGGGACTTGATTGAGGCTGGTGCGTTATGGAATTCGGGTATTGTCGTGGCGCAGGCTGATAACGTGATTGAGGCCATGCGAAAATATGAGCCTGCAGTTCTTGAGGCGGTGGAGCGCTCACTTGCAAACGGTCAAAGCAGTGTGAATGACGTGCGCCTCGGATCAACTGATTTTGCGAGAGTCCCTTGCATTTCATTCGACAGGGCCGTTCTGGAAAAGCACGGGTCAGTTGCAGCCGCTAAACTTGATGCGGCGTGGCGCGATGTGGGAACGTGGGCGGAGGTCGCGGAGCTTTTTCCGGACGCTGGGAATGGCAATCGGCATAAGGGAAAGGTTCGCCTGACCGGCTCTCGAGACACCTTTGTATTCAGTCCCGGTCGCCTGACCGTAGGCATCGGCCTAAAGGATTTGATTGTCGTTGACACTCCCGATGCATTGCTTATCGCGAACCGGAGTGATCTCGGATTGATGGGTGATGTGGTTGCGGCGATGACAACGGCGCACTATCCTGAGGTGGCAGCCGGCGAGGACAGAATACATACGAAACGGATTTTGATTGGCGCTGGAGAATCAATAGTTCTCCCGCCCCATGATGATGCGGTGCGGCATTGTATTGTCACATGCGGGACTCTCGCGGTAAGGGCTGGAAACAAGACTTCAAACTATGAGCAGACGGAAAGCTTCTGCGTTCCACCGGGAGTTCCCCTCACAATCGGCAATGAGGGACCTGCGGAGGCCGAACTCATCGAGGTTCAT
>JBAVOA010000157.1:0-2756 GCA_049691635.1 Aestuariivirga sp.
TTTCATGATCACCGAATTCGTGCCGACACCGGAACGCACCAACCGCTCCTTTCCGCTCATCCTCACCACGGGCCGCATTCTTTCCCAGTATAATGTGGGAGCGCAGACCCGGCGTACCGAGAATGTGGCCTGGCATCCGGAAGATGTTCTGGATATCCACCCCCATGACGCGGAGGTGCGCGGCATCAGGGACGGCCAGATGGTGTCCATCGCCAGCCGCGTCGGTGCCACCACCTTGCGGGCGCGGATTTCAGAGCGCATGGCGCAGGGCGTGGTCTACACCACCTTCCATCACCCGGTGTCGGGCGCCAATGTGATCACCACGGAATATTCCGACTGGGCCACGAACTGCCCGGAATATAAAGTCACCGCGGTGCAGATTACCCTCTCCAACCAGCAATCCGACTGGCAGAAGGACTGGGAAATCCGCGAGGATGAAAACAAGCGCATCGCAGTAAAATCCCTTGTCCCCGCTGAGTAGCATTGAGGCCCAGGGCACGCTCTATGGTGCCAAGGGATCACAACCGGTTGTCTGGCAGGTGCCAGAGGAAATTCCGGTTGCCATCCTGTTCAACTCGGCACCCTATGCGGTGATGATGGCCACGCCTGCTGATCTCGATGACTTCGCCGTGGGCTTTGCTCTGGCCGAAGGGATCGTCAGCTCCGCCTCCCATATCAAGGGCATTCTCACGCTTCCTTCAGCGGAAGGGCTGGCGGTCGATCTGGCAATTGACGAGACGCACTTGAACCGTGACCGCATGGTGAAGCGCAGCCTCGAGGGCCGCGTCGGCTGCGGGCTGTGCGGCATCGAGGACATCAAAGATGCGATCCGTATGCCGGCAGGAATTTCGGTGAATACGCCGCTGTCTCCGCAGGCGGTGGCGCAGGCCTATGAGGCGCTGCCGCAATTCCAGCCAATGAATGCGGTGAACCGCACGGTCCATGCGGCAGCCTGGTGTTCCGCCGATGGGGCCATCCTGCTGTCGCGTGAGGACGTAGGCCGCCACAACGCCCTCGACAAACTGATTGGCGCCCTGGCAAAATCAAAGACCAATGCGCGTGATGGATTTGTCCTGATGTCGAGCCGCTGCAGCTTCGAACTGGTGCAGAAATGCGCCCTTGCCGGCATAGGCGCCCTGGCCACGATCTCGGCACCCACTGCTTTGGCGTTACAACTGGCCAAGCAGGCGGGACTGAAACTTGCGGCCCTTTCCAAGGGCGGCGTCATGATATTCGAGCAGGAGTAGACTATGGAAACCCAGGACATGGTGCGCATGGCCAACCAGATTGCCGGCTTCTTCAAGGGCTATCCCCATGACGATGCCGTGCGGGAATCGGCCACGCACCTGAATAATTTCTGGGACCCGCGCATGCGGAAGCAGCTCTTCGCGCACCTCGCCAAGGGCGGCGCAGGACTTGATCCGCTGATCATCGAAGCTTCAGCGCAGATCAGGAAGCCTAAGACCGAGGCGGCCTGAGCGGCACTGCCCTTTCGATTTCCTCGGCCACCAATTTCTGGAGCTGCCAGAGCCCACGGTCGCGGATGCCGAATTCCTCGAGGTGGGAGACGGTGTTGAAAAGATATTCGGCGCCGGTGCCCCAGTGGCCAGCCGCCCGCGCCAAAACCTTTGCAACTTCGCTAGCGGGCAGCTTTCCCGTATAATTGTGACCCTTGCGGCTCACCGTGAATGCCAAGGCTGGAAATTTTTCGCCGTCGTGGGAAATCGTCATCCAGCGCGGCATGTTGGTGGGTGGTTTGTTAGTCATTTCACGACGCAGCAGCCGCTCCATTTGGGCGTGTGGATCTTCCGCTGGCAGTTCGTAGACCACGCCCCGGCAACTTCCGCCACGGTCGAGCGCCATCATGAGGCCGGGCGTTTCACGGGTGCCGCGCCAACGTTCAATGCGCATGCAGAAAGAGCGGTGCCAGCCAGGCAAGGTGGCCACGAAGCTCCGGGAATATTCAAACTCGGGCTTCCAGATCAACGAGCCATAGGCAAAAATGCGCAGCGGGGCCCCAGCCAATTTTCGGGAGAGGTCTGCCGCCCACTCGGCATAGTCGGCATCGTCCATTTGCTGCAGGTGCGGCCTTGGCCCTTCATCTGGCTCGACGCGCTGGACCTTGGCGACGTGTTCGCCGGTCAGATGCATTGTCCGTTGCCTGGCCATTACTTTACCAGCAGCACGAACGGTTCTTCCGTGGCACGTTTGAGAAGGGCGCTGTAGGCGGCATAGATGCCGGCATCGGCATTGAATTTTCCGAACTGAAGCTCGCCTTTGAGGTTCTTCACCGGCACGAAGACGATGGGTGTGGACACCGGCGTAAGCAATGTTCCCCTGCCCGACTGCAAGGTGCTGAGCAGGCCGAACATCTCGCCGCCGATCATGGGCCGCGACAGGATGATGAGGCGGTATTGGCCCATCTTGTTGGTGACGAGATAGATGTAGCCCGACTGGTGGGGCACCGAGACGACGCCATCCTGCTTAAAGGCCGCATCAAGCCGGTCAGACTCGCGGAACACAAGATGGGCCAGCGCCTTGTCCCAGCGGATTTCCGTGCGGTAGGCATAGGCCGACTGGGCATCGCTGAAGGAGGGCCGCAAGGTGACGTAATCGCCTTCAAGCCAGGAGACGGCGGGGTGCGAATAGCTGCCGAGCGCCTCGGGCGCCAGTTCCATCTCGCCATTGCTCGCTGTCCTGTGCTTGCGCAGCTGCAATTGCAGGGCTTCCTCGATGCGCACCACCGAGGCCAGGGT
>JBAVOA010000158.1:0-3645 GCA_049691635.1 Aestuariivirga sp.
GGCTTCAGCAATCTGGTCGCAGTTGAACTTGTTGGCCGAAAAACTGGAACACTGATCTTCACAGCCGGTGAGGCCTGTCAGCAGGAAAATGGAAATAATGGAAGCCACCGCGCCTGATTTCATGGTCCAATCCCCACATTTTCATCGATATTTGCCAAGACCTAGGGATCCAATGCCGCGAAAGACAGGCGTGGCAAGAACAATTCTGCGCACTTCATTATCTCCTGCCGCTCTATGTCAACTCGCCACCAAAACACGCCGTCACCATAATCGCCCGTGGCGGTTCAAGCAATGCCACGCAAAGGCACTATTGGCGCCGCGATGAAGCGGATTTGAAGCATTGAGCTTTACACAAGGTAGGGCAAATAGCCTGCCGAAGGGGAAACGCTGCTTCTGGGCCCTCGATAGGCACCTCTGAGGCGTGAGGAAGTTCGGCATAGAATGATTGGTGTTTCAGGGTGTTTGGGGCGGGCAACACTGGTCATACTGGCATTTATGGCTTCGTTGAACAGCTCAAATCAGGCCGCTGCCGAGACTCTTTTCGAGGCTTTGGCAACGGCCTATGAAACCAATCCGGCGTTGCGGGCAGCACAAGCCCGCCAGCGCGGTGTTGATGAACAGGTTCCACAGGCTCTTTCAGGCTGGCGTCCCAAGGTTACACTGCAAGGATCACTTAAACAGGCCTGGTCGGATTCCACCGTAACAAAAGAGGCCGAGACCACAGCTTCAAGTGTCACAATTGAGCTTTCACAACCGGTTTTCCGTGGCTTCAAAACGATCTACCAGACAAAATTTGCGGAATCGAACGTGGAAGCGGGAAAGCAAAACCTGCTGGCGGTAGAGCAGAACACCATTTTCCAGGCCATCAGGGCCTATATGGATGTCATCCGGGACCGCCAGATTTTCTCTCTTCGGTCGCAAAATGTGAACTACCTGCGACAACAACTCAAAGCCGCAACAACCCGTTTTGCAGCCGGGGAAGTCACCAGGACCGATGTCGCCCAATCCCGTGCCAGTGCCGCCGAAGCTCAGGCAAGCGCCGCTTCTGCCCAGGCCGATCTTGCGGCCAGCATCGCGAGTTTCGTCAGGATTGTTGGCCGCAGTCCCGAGACTTTGAGATATCCCAAAATTCCACAATTGCCTGGATCGCTCGACGAAGCCCAGGACTTGGCCTTGACGGCCAATCCCGAGCTTCTGGCCGCCGCCTATGTGGAGGAAGGGGCAAACTATAACATTGAAGTCGTGAAAGGTGATCTTTTGCCGGATCTGTATGTTTCGGCATCGGCAACAGCCACAGCAAATCCAGAAGGCGGTGTGCGCAGTTCCCATAGCATGAGCATACAAGGGGTCCTGAGCATCCCCCTCTACGAAGCAGGTCAGGTCTATTCAAGGGTACGCCAATCGAGGCAGGTGGCCAGCCAGCACCGGCTTGAGGTTATCCAAGCCGCCCGTTCAGTGCGGGAAGGTGTTTCCAATGACTGGTACTTCCTGGAAGCCACCCGCCAGAAAATACAGGCTGGCGAGTCCCTGGTTGCCGCCAATGGGCAGGCACTTGATGGGGTCAAAAAGGAGTTTCAAGTGGGGTCCCGCTCCACACTGGACGTTCTCGACGCGCAAGGTGCACTCATCTCCGCCCGCATCTCCCTTGTATCGGCCAGGCGGGACCAGATCGTGGCTGCCTATCAAGTGCTCAGTGCGATAGGCCGCTTGACGGCCCGCGATCTGAAGCTTCCGGTGACCTACTATGATCCCGATGCGAACTATCTTCGCGTGCGCGGCAAGTGGGCCGGTACCGACGCGAAAGGTGCGGAATAAGTATCCTCTAGTTCAAATCCTGGAGCCAGAGATGGCCGGACTCGGCTGGATGCAAATCAGCAACATCAGTGGCGATATTTGGTGGCCGCGAATAGAAGCTGTACGCGCCACCGCCTTTGCCTTTGCTCCGGTACATGGCCTGGTCGGCCTTGCGCAGAAGTTCATCGGCGCCGTCACCGTCCCAGGGGGCAAAGGCGATCCCCATGCTGGCGTTGACGGAGATATCGGCATCCTCAAGGAATTGTGGCGTCGAAACTGAAGAGATGACACGTCTGGCCAGCACCGCCGCATCATCAGCGGTTTCGATATCGATCTGGATGATAACAAATTCATCTCCGCCGATGCGCGCCACCGTATCCGTTTCGCGCACCGAGGCGAGCAGCCGGCTTGCCGCCATCTTGAGAACATGATCGCCGACCGCATGCCCGCATTTGTCATTGATGGGCTTGAACTTGTCCAGGTCGATATAGTGGATCGCCACGTTCCGCCCACGCCGCGCGCCCGCCAGGGCAATTTGCAAGCGGTCCAGCATGAGGCTGCGGTTAGGAAGGCTGGTGAGCTGGTCATGATGGGCAAGATGTGCAACCAGCGCCTGGTATTTCCTTTGCTCCGTCACGTCGAGATAGGTGGTGACAAAGCCACCATCGGGAAGCGGCATGCCGCGAATTTCCACGATCGTGCCGTTGGGTCTCTTACGCTCAAACACGTGGGCGCGCCTCGTGGCGACCAGATCCATGCGGGCTTTGACCAGATCGTCGACATTTCCGGGGCCGTACTCGCCGCGCAGTGCATTGAACTTGAATATCTGCTGCAGGCTGGGGTTCTTGTCGGCAAAAAGTTCATCCGGATAATCGAGCAGCCGCTTCTGCTGGGCATTGCACAGGACCAGATTCAGATCTTTGTCAAAGAGCAGAAGGCCACCCGGAAAATTGTCGATTACCGATTCAAGCAGTCGAATGCGATCGCTCAGCTCCGTGTCATTTTGCGAAGTGACCGGCAGGATTTCCTGGGCCGTATCAAGTGTTTTGGTGGCAGTGCTCATGAATTTTTCCAGCGATTCTCGTGTGTTCAAAAATGTCACTAGTCACCTTTTGTGAAACTGTCGTGGGAAGCATCGCGCCATGCCATTTGCGTGAAGCTGATTTCCATTACCATCGAATTTGTTCAATTTCCGTGAAGTTCACATGGGTTCCATCCGTATGCTGAACATATCCCGAAGAGTCGTTGCTCAAGGTCATTGTTTCGGTCCCCGTGGAGGTGACTGATCCCGACGTCAGCACCAGGGTCCAGTCGCTCGGGAAGGCCCCGGAATAGGAGCTGCCCGAAGCGTCATGCAGGTCAAGAGCGTCAACCCAGCCTCCACCCGCGCCGCCTGCGACCGTATCATTGCCAAGACCCGCCTGCAGGAAAAAGAGATCCGCACCAGAACCACCGAGCAATGTGTCATTGCCAGCCCCGCCGTTAAACATGTCGTTGCCGGCGCCACCCGACAGGATGTTGTCCAGGTTATTGCCGATCAGGGTATCATTGGCGCTTCCGCCTGTAGCGTTTTCAAAATTTGAAAAATGATCTGCCCCTGCGGGATAGCTTGTATAGTAACCCAGACCCTGGGCCAGATCGATTGTCATGTCGGAAGCTCCGACAGTGTAATCGATTGTGTCGGACCCCGTGCCACCATCTATTGTATCAGTGCCGCCGCTGGCATAGATCAGGTCGTTGCCAGACCCACCGGTGATGATATCGTTTCCATTTCCGCCATAAAGGGTGTCGTTTCCAGCACCGCCGTCAAGAGTGGAGCCCGCCGCCGCAGCCGTCAGCGTATCATTGCCT
>JBAVOA010000159.1:0-6728 GCA_049691635.1 Aestuariivirga sp.
CCATTGGTGAGGTTTACGAGATGGGCGACCAGATCGCCCTCGACTTTTGATGGGTTCACAAAATGGGTCATGCCGAAGCGCTTGCCCCAGGAGGCCCGCTCCTCATTGAGGTCAACGCCGACAATCATGCTGGCGCCGGCAAGCCTCAGGCCCTGGATCACATTGAGGCCAATGCCGCCGAGCCCGAACACGATTGCCGTGGAGCCCACTTCAACCTTCGCCGTGTTTATGACGGCGCCAACGCCGGTGGTCACGCCGCAGCCGATGTAGCAGATCTTGTCAAAAGGCGCGTCTTTCCGCACCTTGGCCAGGGCGATTTCGGGCAGCACCGTGTAGTTCGAGAAGGTGGAGCAGCCCATGTAATGGTGCACCATCTTTCCCTTGTAGGAAAAGCGCGAGGTGCCGTCGGGCATCAGGCCCTTGCCTTGGGTGGTGCGGATTTTCTGGCACAGGTTGGTCTTGGGGTTCAGGCAGTACTCGCATTCGCGGCATTCCGGGGTGTAGAGCGGAATGACGTGGTCGCCCTTGGCCAGCGATTTCACGCCCGTGCCCACATCCACCACCACGCCAGCGCCTTCATGGCCCATAATCGCGGGGAACAGGCCTTCGGGATCAGCGCCTGAAATGGTGAATTCATCGGTATGGCAAATGCCGGTTGCCTTGATCTCGACCAGAACCTCGCCTTCCTGGGGGCCTGCCAGATCAACTTCGACAATTTCCAGGGGTTTACCCGCTTCAAAGGCAACTGCGGCACGAGATTTCATGAGGTTCCCATCACTCTGATTTTTGTTGTATCGAAGCCTTGTGACAGGTTGCAGTCAAGTACAATGTTGTAAAGCCATAGCGGATTGGGAGCAGTTGATGACGATAACACGGGCAGAATGCGAGGCATCGGACAGGTCTGACGTGCTGGCGGGAAAGCGTGCGGCTTTCCATTTGCCGAAGGGAGTCATCTATCTCGATGGCAATTCGTTGGGGGTCCTGCCGCGGAATGTGCCTGCCCGGGTCACGGCGGCGGTGGAGAAGGAATGGGGCGAAACACTGATCAAGTCGTGGAATGAGCATGGCTGGTTCCATCTGCCCCAGAAGATCGGCAACCGTCTGGCGCGGCTTATCGGGGCGGAGCCGGACAGTGTCATTGTGGGGGATTCGATTTCGGTCAATCTCTTCAAGATATTGACCTCGGCTCTTGGGCAGCGGCACAAGCGGAAAGTCATTCTGTCCGATTCCGGGAATTTTCCCTCGGACCTCTATGTGGCCCAGGGCCTTACCCAGTTCATGGCCGATGGCCATGAGGTGAGGGTTGTGGCGCCAGAAGATGTTGCAGCTTCCATCACCTCTGATGTGGCCGTCGTTATGATCACGGAAGTGGACTACCGCACGGCGCGCCGCCATGACATGAAAGCCATTACCAAACTTGCCCATAACGCGGGCGCTTTGATGATCTGGGACCTAGCCCACAGCGCGGGGGCGGTGCCTGTCGATCTCAAGGGTTGCGGGGCCGATTTCGCGGTGGGCTGCACCTACAAATATCTCAATGGCGGGCCGGGCGCCCCGGCGTTTCTCTACGTGCGGCCGGAATTGCAGAACCTGGTGCAGCCAGCACTTGTTGGCTGGTGGGGCCATGCAAGGCCCTTCGCCTTCGATCTCGATTTTGTTCCAGCTCCCGGCATCATCCGCCAACAGTGCGGTACGCAGCCCATCCTTTCGATGACCGCCCTTGATGCGGCGATGGATGTCTGGGATGGTGTTGATCTCAAGGATTTGCGCGCAAAATCAAAGACTTTGTGCCAGCTTCTTATCACTTTGGTTGAAGAGAAAAATGCCGGCCACGGTTTGAAGCTGTCAGGCCTGCGCGACATGGATAAGCGCGGTTCGCATGTGTCGTTTCATTGTCCGGAAGGTTACGCGGTGATGCAGGCGCTCATTGCGCAAGGCGTGATTGGTGATTTCCGCATGCCCGATGTTATCCGCTTTGGCATAACGCCGCTTTACACGAGCTTTGCAGATATCTGGGATGCGGCGGAAATTCTCACGAAGATTCTGGATCAGAAGTCTTGGAACAGGGCGGAGTTCCTGGCGAAGAAAGCTGTGACGTAGAGATTTGACAAGTCGTCCACCCTGCGCTTGATAGCCCCATGGCGAAATTTACGATTCAGGACGTGGCCAAGCTGGCAGGCGTCAGCGTTGCAACAATTGACCGGGTGCTCAACCGCCGCCACGGGGTTAGGGCTCCCACCATTGCCAAGGTTGAAGCTGCCATCCGGGAACTGAACTACCAGCCGGACCGGATTGCAGCGCGGCTGGCGCGGTCGCGGGAGTACCGGTTCTGTTTCGTGCTGCCAGTGAGCACAAGCGAGTTCTTCATGCGCATTGCCGATGAGGTGCGCCTTGCCACGGAACGCATGGAAGCCGAGCGGGTGTCGATCATCGTCAAGCGCGTCGATGTGTTTGACGGCGAACTTCTGGCCCAGGCGCTTGATTCCATCGACAAGACGGTGGATGGCGTTGCCGTGGTGGCGCTCGATCATCCTGCGGTGCGCGAGGCCATCAACGCGCTGGTCTCGCGTGGCGTTACAGTGGTGACGCTGGTGTCCGATGTGCCGGGCTCCAAGCGCCAGCACTATGCAGGCATCGACAATTCCTCGGCGGGGCGGACGGCGGCCAATCTCATGGGGCGTTTTCTGCGCGGGATGACTGGAACGGTCGGTGTCTTTGCCGGATCGCTGGCGCTGCGCGATCATATCGAGCGGCAGTTCGGCTTCGAGCAGGTAATGGCCCATGAATATTCCCATCTCGCCGTGCTGCCGGTGCGGGAATCGCGGGACGACTGGGAACGCATCGAGGAGATGACGCGGCAACTCCTCGCGGAGCATCCCGACCTCATCGGCATCTACAATGTGGGCGGCGGGACGCGGGGTATCGTTTCCGGCCTTGAAGCGGCAGGCCGCGCGAAGGATATCGTGTTCATCGCCCATGAAGTCACCGATTTGTCACGCCGGGCGCTCATTCGTGGCACCATTGATGCGATCATCAATCAGGATGCGGGCCACGAGGTGCGCAGTGCGGTGCGCGTGCTGATGGCGAAAGCCGACAAGCTGCCGCTGATTGAATCCCAGGAACGCATTCGCATCGACATCTTCATGCGGGACAATCTGCCCTAGAGCGGCTTCAATCCTGCTTCAATCTGGGCTCTTCGGCTTTCCAGGAATGGCGGCAGGGAGAGGGTCTTGCCCAGGTTCTCCATGGATTCATCGGTTGCAAAGCCCGGACCGTCGGTGGCTATTTCGAAGAGGATGCCGTTGGGTTCGCGGAAGTAGAGGCTCTTGAACCAGAAACGGTCCACCGGGCCGCTGTTGGGAATGCGCATCTCCTTCAGGCGGCTGGCCCAGGCATTGTAATCGGCCGTTGGGATGTTGAAAGCCACGTGATGCACGGAGCCGGCGCCCTGCTGGGCCGGCGGCAGGCCCCTGTCAACGCGCACGTGGAGTTCGGACACGGGGCCGGTGCCGTTCATCTTGAATACACTTGTGTTTCCAAACTCGCGTGCCTTGGTCATGTTCATCACGCTGGTAAGAACTACTTCGGTGGGCCGCAAATCGGGCACGCTCAGGGTGATGGGGCCGAGGCCCCGAATCTGGTTCTCCGCCGTGACCGGGCTCTCGTTCCAGGCGTGGGTTTCGCCGGTGCCTTCATCATCGACAAGGCTCAGGCGCTGGCCTTCAAAGTCCTCAAAATCGAGAGTGAGGCGGCCATCGCGTTCAATAGCCTTGTCGGCGGTGATACCGTGCGCCTTCAAGTGGTCGGACCACCATTGAAAGGCTTTCTCGCCCTTGATGCGCAGTCCGGTGCGGCAGATGGAATGGGTGCCGCGGCGTTCGCGGCCCACGGGCCAGTCAAAGAAGGTGATGTCGGTACCGGGGGAACCCAGGCCGTCGGCATAGAACAGGTGATAGGCAGTGGTATCATCCTGGTTCACGGTTTTCTTGACCATGCGAAGGCCCAGCGTCTTGGTGTAGAAATTGTGGTTGCCCGGCGCGTCAGCAGTGACGGCGGTGAGGTGGTGCAGGCCCTTGAGTTCCATGTGGTGTCCTATCTGTTCAGCCATGTTGTGGCGAGCGTTACGTCGTTCTGGGTGAGGTTGTGGCCTGCGGCGAGGGTTTCGTGCTGCAGGTCCGCATGGGCGGCTTTCAGCATTGCGGCTAAAAGCTTTGCATTGCTGGCCGGGATAATGGGATCGCTTGCCCCGGAAACAATGAGCACCCGCTTTTGCGCAAGATCGGCGGCAGGAGGCTTTGCGAGCGGCGCCATGGCGCGCAGCAGAATAGCTCCACTCAGCACTTCTGGCCGTAGCAGAAGCACTGCCGCGGCGATGTTCGCTCCGTTGGAGAAGCCGACGGCAATGGGCTTAGAGATATTGTAGTTTTCACTAGCGGCAATGATGAAATCGGCCAGTTCATGGGCCCGCGCGATCAGATCCTGTTCGTCGAAGACGCCTTCGGCGAGCCTGCGGAAAAAGCGCGGCATGCCGTTTTCCAGCACCTTGCCGCGGGGTGAAAGCAGGGCGCGATCGGGCGCCAGTGCGCGGCCCAGCTGCAGCATATCATCCTCGTTGCCACCGGTCCCATGAAGCAGGAGAAGCGGCGTTGCGGTTGACATGCCCTTTTCAAAGCGATGAATAAACGAGAGTTCCTTGGCCATGACCACGAGATAATCACCCCAAACGGGGGCGGCAAGCAATCATTCTTGGAACCTAGTTACAAGTCATATACCATGGGAAGGTGCGGGCTGGCCCAGCACAAAGCCCGTGCCATCGAGGCCATAGATATCGGGGCGGAAATTGATGACACCGTCCTCCGTGGCCCAGGCCGTGAGATACATGAAGCGAACATCCGGCGGGTTTGCCACCTTCACGTCATAGGGCTCCTGGCTGGCCGTGATCATCTCAATTTGGGTGGCGTCGATGCCATCCTGGCCGCCAAGGATCCAATCGACAACAGTACTCACCTTGTCGACACGCACACAGCCCGAACTTTCAAAGCGCGCATTGCTGCCAAACAGTTCACGGTGCGGTGTGTCGTGCATGTAAACCATGAACTTGTTGGCAAAGTTGATCTTCATGGTGGCCAACGCGTTGCTTTCACCTGGCTCCTGGCGGAAAACGTAGCGCTCGGGCGGCGTGTTGACCCAATCGACCGTATAGGGATCAATCTCCGGTCCGCCGACGCCGTCAAAAATCCTGATGTTCATCTGCTCGAAGATTGTCGGGTCCTTGAGGAACTTCGGCACGAGGTCTTTCTGCACGATGGAGGCGGGGGCGTTCCAATAGGGGTTGAAATTGATGTCGCTCACCACGCTCTTGAGCGATGGTGTCGGCCGTTCGAGCTTGCCCACCACGACATTGTGGCGCGAACGGACCCTGCCATCCTCAACGGTCTCGAGCTGGGCCGAGGGAATGTTAACCAGAATGTTGCGGGCCCCCAGGCCCAAGGCATAGTCGCCAACGCGAGGGTAGTTTTCGCGCAGAGTCTGCAACCTGGCGCGGGCAGTGATGTTGAGTTCGGCACGGGTGCGCTCGTCAACCTTACCGGAGGGCGCAATGCCGTGCCTCACCTGGAAGGTCTTGAGCGCGTCCGTCATGTTGTCATCAAACACTTCGGGAGCTTCGACCATGATATCCTCGAAGGGCAGGTAAGCTTCGGCCACGAGGCGCTGGCGCAGCGCCACCACCAGATCACCTTTCACGCCCTTTTCGAGCTTGCCCTTGCCAATGCTGGCCCAGCCGCCACCGGCCACAATTTCCTGATAGGTCAGAATGGCGTCTTCGAGGGCACGGACGGAACCAGCGGTAACCATCGCCGCTTCCTGGCGGTCTGCCAGGAACTCGGTTTTGGTGGCAAGTTTTCCGGCGATGGCCAGGCGGGGAGCAATTGAGGTGATGGATCCGGTAGTTTCGGTCGATTGAGCGCGCGCAACCGAGCCGGCAACGGCCAGACCGACTGCACCAAGAAGGGCACGACGCGTGAAAACCATTGAAAACACTTAAAAATCCTGAGATCTGAGATGCTGCCCAAAAAGAATCGCTGATCTGGGTAAAGACGCTATTAAGAAGTTGTGGCTTCTTTAAGAAAGCCCGATCACTTCTCTGCGATAGGGCAGTTCTAGGAAGTCCAGCGGCGGCGAACCGAAGTCTTCCGCCAGCTTGCGGCCGGAATGAACCGCAGCCGCAATCGTTCCGGGGCTGTAGCAATCGCCAATACGGGTGAGGTTCGGCAAGCCTGCTATGGACCCGGCGTAAAGCTGGTCGACTGCATTGCGGGCGGTGACCAGGATCACCGATTCCACGGCGTGTTGACGGGTCTGTCCGGTGAAGACGCAAGCCGTCGCAACATGATCCGGCGCAATGGATTGAACGGCCGAGTTCGCTTCAATCCTGACATTGAGTCCGAGCAACCGGGCCTGAATGGCATGCTGCTCGAGGGAATTCTGGGTGAAAATGGACACCAGAGAGGACGGGGTGACAAGGGTTACCGCGTAATTTTCCCTACGCAGCAATTCGGCCAGGATGCCGCCCATGTAATAGTGGTCATCATCGTAGATGACCACATGTTTTCCCTTCGGCCGCGCGCCGTCCAGGATGTCGTCGGGAGTGAGAACATCCGATGTGGCATCGATGGGAATCGGCCAGGTATGGTGGCGGGCGGTGCCGTCGCGGCGCCAGGCGGAAC
>JBAVOA010000160.1:0-5276 GCA_049691635.1 Aestuariivirga sp.
AGTCTCGACCAGGCCCAGGCCAGCGTCTCCCAATATCAGGCCCGCATCGCCCAGTTCGCCGCTGCGGAAGCCACAGCAAACCTCGCCGCGCGTGACCCGGAAATCGACGCCGCCCGGTCGAAAGTGGGAGAGGCCGAGGCCAGCGCCAGGCAGGCCCGGAGCAAGCTGGCAGATCTGACACCGCGTGCACCGCGCGATGTAGCCGTTGAAAACACGTTCTTCGATGTGGGCGAATGGGTGGCGGCAGGCCAGCCTGTAGTCTCGTTGTTGCCGCCCGATGCGGTCACCCTGCGCTACTTCGTACCCGAGACAGAACTGGCCAAGGCCCGGCCCGGAAGCCAAATTCATTTCGCCTGTGACGGCTGTAGCCCGGGAAAAACCGCCACCATCACCCGTGTGGAAACGACACCCGAGTTCACCCCGCCGGTGATCTATTCGCAAGGGGCCCGCGCCAAGCTGGTGTTCCTCGTGGAAGCAAAACCAGATGCTACCGATCCCCTGCTCCGCCCGGGCCTTCCCATCGAAGTCGAGCCACGGCCATGAACGGCAGCGTGCAGCCCGCCATCGATGTCAAGGGACTGGTGAAGCGCTACGGCACCCGCACCGTGGTGGACCAGGTTGATCTCCGCCTCATGCCGAGCCGCATCTGCGGCTTTCTCGGCCCCAATGGTTCGGGCAAAACCACGACGCTGCGCATGATCTGTGGCTTGCTCACCCCCGATGGCGGCCATGGCACCTGCCTCGGCCACGACCTGATCACCGGGCGCGATGCCATCAAGCGCCAGACCGGCTACATGACACAGAAGTTCGGGCTCTACGAAGACCTGACCATCCGCGAGAATCTCGATTTCGTCGCAAGGCTTTACCTGCTTGATCATCTCCATGACCGCGTTGACCGGGCGCTCGAACGTCTCGGCCTTGCCAGCCGCCAGAACCAGCTGACCGGAGCACTTTCCGGCGGCTGGAAGCAGCGCCTCGCCCTTGCGGCCTGCGTGCTGCACGAACCGAAACTCCTGCTCCTCGATGAACCCACCGCCGGCGTCGACCCGAAAGCCCGCCGCGCTTTCTGGGACGAGATTCACGGGTTGGCGGCGGAAGGCATAACCGTGCTGGTCTCGACCCACTATATGGATGAAGCCGAACGCTGCCACGAGATTGCCTACATCGCCTATGGCAAGCTGATGGCGCGCGGCACCTCGCAGGAGATCATAGTGGCCTCCGGACTCCATGCCTTTCTTGCCACCGGTCCCGGTGCCGACCGTCTGGCACCCCTGCTCCGCGATGCACCCGGCGTCACCGCCGCCGCCTTTGGCCTCGCACTTCACGTCTGCGGGCCAGATGAAGCAGCACTTGAAGAAGCCATCGCACCGCTCCGCCGTGACAAGGCGATCAAATGGGAGAAATCAGAACCGACCCTTGAAGATGTCTTCATCCACCTTATGGGCCAGGCGCGCGACAACGCCGAAGCCGCCTGAGGAGAGGACCATGGGATTCTTCTCACGCCTGCTCGCCATGATCATCAAGGAAGCCCTGCAACTGCGCCGCGACCGGCTGACCTTCGCCATGATGTTCGGCATGCCCATCATGCAGCTCATCCTCTTTGGCTTTGCCATCAACAACGATCCCAAGGGCTTGCCGACGGCGGTTCTCTCCGCCGACCACAGCACGATCACCCGGGCCCTCATCAGCACCATGGGCAACACCGGCTATTTCAGTTTCACCAACGCCGTGTCAACCGAACAGGAAGCCGACGAACTCCTCCAGCGCGGGGCCGTACAATTCATTATCACCGTTCCCGGAGACTTCACCCGTAGGCTGATCCGGCATGAAAAGGCCCAGATCGTCATCGAAGCCGATGCCACCGATCCCGCCACCATCGGCGGTGCTTTGGCCGCGGTCAATCAGGCCGCCTCGCAAACGCTGGCGCGCGAACTATCAGGTCCTTTGGCGATTTACCGCGCCACGGCGGCACCCGTCGATGTGCTGCTGCACCGGCGCTACAATCCGGAGGGCATCACCCGCTTCAATGTGGTGCCGGGACTTCTCGGCGTGATCCTCACCATGACCATGGTGATGATGACCGCACTCGCCGTGACCCGCGAGCGCGAGCGCGGCACCATGGAAAACCTGCTGGCCATGCCGGTGGGCGCCATGGAAGTGATGGTGGGCAAGATCACGCCCTATATTCTTATCGGCGCCGTTCAGGTGTTGGTCGTGCTGGTCGCCGCCAACCTCCTGATCGGTGTTCCCTTCGAAGGCAGCATCAGCCTCTTTGCCATCGCCACCCTGCTCTTCATCACCGTCAACCTGGCGCTTGGCTTCACCTTTTCGACCGTCGCCCAGAACCAGCTTCAGGCCATGCAGATGTCGTTCTTCTTCCTGATGCCCTCGATCCTGCTGTCAGGTTTCGCCTTTCCCTTTCGCGGCATGCCAAACTGGGCCCAGGCCATTGGCGAGGCCCTGCCCGTCACCCATTTCCTGCGCATTGTCCGTGGATTGATGTTGAAAGGCGCAAGCTTCGAGCAGATCGCCAGCGAGGTAGCGGTGCTTGTGTTGATGCTGGTGATCGTCGCGGTCTTGGCGATCAGCCGCTACCGCGTGACACTGGACTGATCCTATCGGGCAAGTTCAAGCAGCGCTATGGCCGTCAATGCCACCCCTGCCAAAGCATCGAGGCCCCGCGAAACCCTTGCGATGGTTGCTCCATGTTGATCAAACAGATGAGCGAGCGAGTTTCGCGCAATGGCGGAGATCACTGCTACCGTGCCAAGGATTGCCGCTACACCCAAGAGCATCGAGAGCGAGAAAGCCAATCCCGCTTCTGGCGCGCCGCGTGACAGCGCGAGAGTCATGACAAAGAGTGTTAGCGGACAGGGAATGAGACCAGCGATGAAGCCGGCGGCGATGCCTTCACCGTGGACGTGCGGCCTCCCCCGGATGGCGCGAAAGATAAGCCAGAGGCCAATCGCGACCAGGATCAGGCGGCTTGTCCATTCGAGTGACGGTGCCCGGCCCGCTCCCACCAGAGAACGTGTCACCAGCGAATTTGCGACTGTGGCGAGCAATACCGCTGTGCTTATGTGGGTTACCGACAAGACAAAAGAAGTCAAAAGGGCGCGCACGGGCTTCAGGCCGGAGCCGAGGATGTACGCCGCCAGCACCGACTTGCTGTGGCCCGGGGTGAGCGCATGGGCCGCGCCAAACACGATGCCGAGCGGCAGAACGGCCAGCAATGCAAAAACATCACGCGAATTTGCGTATGCAGCTATATCGCTTGATAGTGCGGCATGGATCGTGCGTTGGACATCAAAGAGAAATGCAAGCATCAGGGATTAACCGTGCCCATGCCGATGATGCAGATCGGGATAATGCGGGTGCTTGTGCCGCATCGGTTTGTGACGGTGCCAATGGGAGTGCGGTTCTGTTATTTCACCTTCATGCAGGTGATTGTGGTGCGCATCATGCACATGGCGGTGTTCATGTTCCAGTTCACCATGGACGTGCTCATGCTCGTGACGCTCGGCCAGATGGAGCCAGAGGCCAATGGCCATCAGCGCGCCCGCGGCAACCAGTTGTACCGTCATCGGCTCGCGCAGCAGCAGAATGGCAAGGACCGCGCCGATGAATGGCGCCAGCGAGAAATAGGCTCCGGTCCGCGCCGTGCCCAGATGGCGCAAGCCCAGCATGAACATGACAAGGCTCACTCCGATGCCAAAAAAACCGACAACTCCGGCTGCCGCGATAGTGCCGAGGGATGGCGCCTCCGCGCCAAGGCTGAAGGCAAGGCCGAGATTTGCGCCGCCTGCGGCAATTCCCTTGACCATTGCAATCTGCACGGGATCGGCTGATGAAAGTTTGCGGGTGAGATTATTGTCGATGCCCCACGCAAGGCAGGCGCCTGCAATCAACAGTCCGCCAAGGTCAAAACTGAAACCTGTGCCATCCCATGCCAGCAACACCGCGCCGCACAGAATGGCGAACGCGCCGAGCAAAAGGCGGCGATCAACATTTTCGCGGAAGACCAGCCACGCAATACCCATGGTGGCCAGCCCTTCCAGATTGAGCAGAAGCGAGGCCTGGCCTGCGCCTGTCCGGGAAAGCCCGAACATCAGCAGCAGCGGCCCAATCATGCCACCAACAATGACGACAGCAACAAGCCAAGGATAGTCTGCCGACGTCAAAGCAGCCTCCGCTGTTTCTTGCTTCAATCCTTTGCGGACAATCCTAACCGCAAACAGACCTAAGCCGGCCGCGAGATAAAGGATCCCCGCGAGCATCCACGGATCAATGGAGCCGAGCAAATACTTCGCGAAGGGCGTTGACGCACCAAAAAGCACTGCAGCGCCAAGCGCAAGGGGCACGCCGGGCCAAAGATGGGAATGGGTTTTATCGGACATGATGCGTGGAATGCTGGACGAACGCCATCTCGATATCAAACGCCGGCGGGTAAGCCAGTTCCATACGAGAATCAGCGGCTGGCATAAACGCTCCAGGTTCCATCCGGAGCCATGAGCAGGGTGTCGTATCTGTCAGCCGCGCCATCCGTATCCATGCCGGGAGAACCCATCGGCATCCCCGGCACCGCAAGCCCCCGTGCCAAGGGACGCTTGTCAAGAAGACTCAGGATGTCTTCGGGCGGAACATGGCCCTCGATGACGTAATCCCCGATGAGCGCCGTATGGCAGCTGGCAAGTTCAGCAGGAACGCCCAGCCCGCTGCGTCTTGCATCCAGCGCCGGATCATCCGCGATGGTCACGCTGAACCCCGCCTGTTTCATCCGTTCGGCCCACTTTTCGCAGCATCCACAGCCGGGATTGCGATAGGCCATGACCGGCAGGAGCGCTGCGGCGCGCCCGACGCGGACCCCGGCGAACGACGTCGCTATTGCAAAAAGGGAAAGAAGTGCGGACCGGCGGTTCATGATTTACTCCTGATCAAACGATTGTAGATGCTTGCCAATACTGCCGCGGTGATCCAGCCGAAGATCACGCTGGCGATGATCCCCTCGATAAGGTTGCGGAAGCTGCCTGGTTCTGCATTCGAGAACAATGCCAGCCAGCCATGCGTGAGTTGCCAGCCGGGCAGGATGATCGCTGCGGCTTCACATATTATGAGAAGCACGACAAGAGCGCCTGACAGGGCCCAGCCAAATGCAATGAGGTCAAGTTTTGAATTCACCATTTCACTCTCCATCTTTCTTGGGTTTTTGATCGCCAGCAGGCGGCGGACTTTCGGAAGTTCCAGGCCCATGATGATGGCCACGGTGCATGAAGAGG
>JBAVOA010000161.1:0-1542 GCA_049691635.1 Aestuariivirga sp.
AACGGCCAGGCCATGGATGCCATCCGCGAAGTTGGCCCCGGTTCGCATTATCTGGGCTGCGCCCATACGCGCGCCAATTTCGAAACGGCCTTCTGGCGTTCGCAGATCACCGACAATAATTCCTACGAGCAATGGCGCGACGACGGCGAAAAGGATGCGAGCGTCAGGGCCAACGCGCTGTGGAAGAAAATGCTGGCGGACTATGAAGCCCCTGCCCTGGATGCGGGCCTTGATGAACAACTGAATGCGTTCATGGCCAAGCGCAAGGAAACCCTGCCGGACGGCGTGAGCTGATGCAGATTACCGTTCGACCAGTTCAACGCGGCGGTTCAGTGTTTGGCCTTCTTCGGTGCGGTTAGACGCCACGGGAACGAACGGCCCCACGCCTTTCGACGTCATGCGCTGGGCGTCAATGCCGTTATCTGCCAGTGCATTCACCACCGCCTCGGCGCGGGCTGCGGATAGTTTCAGGTTATAATCAAGCTTGCCGACATTGTCGGTATGGCCAACGATATAGACTTTGACGTTGTAATTCTCCTTCAGGTATCGGGCCATCTCATCGAGCTGCGGCGCTGATTCCGGCTTGATCGTCGCCTTGTCGAAATCGAACAAAACGCCATAGAGAACGATTTTGCCGTGCGCCCCTATGGCGCTGCCGATTTCCTCGGCGGAAATTGTCACCATTTTCTTTTCCAGCACATTGGGTTCCACGACCTCAACCAGCACGCTGACCCGGCTGCGGATTGCCTTGGACGAATCGCCAAAACTGCCGCCGTCGTTTTGCGCAGCGAACACGGCGGCGTAGATCGTGGCTTCTGCCTCCCCCATCTTCATCAGCACGTAATGGGGATCAATGATCCGGTCGAGCATGGCCTGGGACAGGAATTTCCGCGGGTCATCGGCTTTGTCGGACACCAGCATGGTGGCCTTGTTGCTCCACTTGTATTTGAGCGCCTTGAAGCTTTCACCGCAGGCTTCCTTGGCGCATTCAAAGATCGGCGCAAAACCCTTCTCGGTCAACTTGTCCTTGTAGTTGGTGAAAACCTCAAGTGAGGAGCGTCCCTCTGGCGTGAGATACATGGTGCGGGTGACGCGGCCTGAAGCAGTGACTGTGGACGAAAATTTCTTGCCAGTGGCGGCGCCATCGGGAAGGGTCAATTCATCAAAGGCTTTCACGGTTTGCCCGACTATAAACGAGCCTTCGTAACGCCCTGTAAATTTGTGGTCCGTGGCGTCGGGCGCGTCTTCGGACATGGCTTTGAGAATTTTGGGCGGCGTTTCCGCCACCAGCGGTCCAGGCCACATCATTAGCGCCGCCAGAATGACTGCTGCCAATTTCAAGATTTTCATGCTTGCTCCCTTAGCCAGATGCCCCAGGCTGAGACTGTCATCAATGACTGGTATTCACAAGACTGAATAATGAAATCGGCGGCTTCCTACCCGTTCACCGTTCTTGCTTTCACGTCGGTCAGCGCGTAGATCCCGACGCCGGCGATCACCATGACAGAGCCTATGGCATCCACCAGGGTGAAGGGCTCGCCC
>JBAVOA010000162.1:0-3405 GCA_049691635.1 Aestuariivirga sp.
CCTCGGGAACCTCCGGCGAGGGCACCCTGGCAACCTTTGCCTCGGATGCACAAAAACTGAATGCGGCAAAGGCCCTGATCGAGGCCTTCAAGGCGGCAGGCTATAATCCTGAAGGTTACACGCTGCATGCCTATGCGGCGGTGCAGGCTTTTGCCCAGGCGGCGGCGGCAACCCGCAGCGTCGATGGCCGGGTGCTCAGCACCTGGCTGCGCGCCGGAAACACTTTAAACACGGTTCTGGGTGTGCTCTCGCTTGATGCCAGGGGCGATGTGAAAGAACCCCAATTCGCCTGGTACAAGTGGTCGCAAGGCACCTATGCCGAGGCCCTGCCCTTTCCCGAAACAGTGGGTACGCCATGAAAGCTTTTTTCGTCCAGATCAAATGTGAGCTTGGAAAGTCCTATAAGGTGGCAACGGCTATAGCAGATGCTGAGATTGCCTCGGAAATCTATTCAACAGCTGGCACCTACGATCTCATGGTCAAATTCTATCTTGAAGACGATCAGGACATCGGCCATTTCGTGGCGGAAAAACTGCAACCCATTGCAGGTATCAGGGACACGACGACGATTATTACTTTCAGGGCGTTTTGAAAAAGGTAGCTCATGATTCCGCGTTATTCACGGCCTGAAATGACCGCCATCTGGGAGCCGCAGACGCGCTTCCGGATCTGGTTTGAAATTGAGGCCCATGCGGCCGATGCCATGGCGGAGCTTGGGATTGTGCCGAAATCCGCGGCCAAGAAAATCTGGGAAATGGGCAAGGATGCCATTTTCGATGTGGCGCGCATTGATGAGATCGAAGCGGAAACCAAGCATGATGTGATCGCCTTCCTCACCCATCTTTCGGAAATCGTGGGGCCTGAGGCGCGCTTTGTGCACCAGGGCATGACCTCGTCGGACGTGCTCGATACCTGCTTCAACATCCAGCTGGTTCGTGCCGCCGATCTGCTCATTGCCGATATTGATGGACTTCTGGCGGCCCTGAAGCGCCGGGCGTTGGAACACAAGGATTCCATTTGCATCGGGCGCAGCCATGGCATTCATGCGGAGCCCACGACATTTGGCGTGAAGCTTGCCTATTCCTACGCGGAGTTTACCCGCTGCCGGGCGCGATTGATTGCGGCCAAGCAGGAGGTTTCCACCTGCGCCATTTCCGGCGCCGTCGGCACTTTCGCAAACATCGACCCAAGTGTTGAAGAATATGTGGCGGGGAAACTGGGGCTTTCGCCGGAGCCGGTTTCCACCCAGGTGATCCCGAGGGACCGCCATGCCATGTACTTCTCGATCCTGGCCGTCGTTGCCAGCTCCATTGAGCGGCTGGCCACCGAAATCAGGCATTTGCAACGGACCGAAGTGCTCGAGGTCGAGGAATATTTTTCGCCGGGACAGAAGGGTTCCTCGGCCATGCCGCACAAGCGCAATCCGGTGCTGACTGAAAATCTTACGGGACTTGCGCGGCTGGTGCGCTCGGCCGCCATCCCCGCCCTTGAGAACGTGGCCCTCTGGCATGAACGGGATATCTCGCATTCCTCGGTGGAGCGCGGCATTGGGCCTGATGCCACGGTGCATCTGGATTTTGCCCTCAAGCGGCTCACCGGTGTCATCGACAAGCTATTGGTCTATCCCGACAACATGAAGCGCAACCTTGACCGGTTGGGCGGCCTTGTACATTCCCAGCGCATTCTGCTGGCGCTGACCCAGAAAGGCATGAGCCGCGAGGCCTCCTATGCGGCCGTGCAGCGCAATGCCATGCCGGTCTGGCGCGGCGAAGGCAATTTTCTCGACCTGCTCAGCAAGGACAAGGATGTTTCCGCCCTTCTCAGCGCCATTGAACTCCAGGCCCTCTTCGATCTCGCCTATCACACCAAACACGTGGATACGATTTTCAAACGCGTGTTCTCATGATCCGCTTGCGAAAACCCTGTTAACCATTTGAAATAGCTAATTTAAAATATATTTCTTTGGAATCGCCCCGGTTGCGGTTGACCTTGCCGCTCGACTCTGGCGAGGTAGCAGCCATGGACCTCATTACTGACACAAAAGCGCTTTCGGCGCTGTGCAAGGCGTTGGCGCAAGAGACTTTCGTGACTGTCGACACGGAATTCATGCGCGAGACCACCTATTGGCCGGACCTCTGCCTCATTCAAATAGCAGGCGCGGAAATCAATGGCCTGATTGACCCCATGGCTGATGGCATCGACCTCAAGCCCTTCTTTGACCTGATGAACAATGTGAAGGTGTTGAAGGTGTTCCATGCGGCGCGCCAGGATGTGGAAATCATGGTACATCTCGCAGGCACTGTGCCGCATCCGATTTTTGACGCGCAAATCGCCGCCATGGTCTGTGGCTTTGGCGACCAGGTGAGCTATGAAGCCATCGTGCGCAAACTGGCGAAGGCGCAGATCGACAAATCCTCGCGCTTCACCGACTGGTCGCGGCGCCCGCTGACCGAGAAACAACTGACCTACGCCCTTTCTGACGTCACGCACCTGCGCACGGTCTATGAAAAGCTGCACCAGGAGCTTGGCGCCAATGGCCGCGAACCCTGGCTGGCCCAGGAAATGGATATCCTGACGGCCATCGAAACCTACCGGACGGAGCCGCAGGACGCGTGGAAGCGCATCAAGGTGCGGCTCAAGTCGAAGAAGCAGCTTGCCGTGCTCATTGCCGTGGCAGGCTGGCGCGAAGTGGAAGCGCAGGACAAAAACGTGCCGCGCTCGCGCATTGTGAAGGATGACGCGGTGGCTGAAATTGCAACCCAGATGCCGCAAACCAAGGAGGCGCTTGGCCAGTTGCGGGCCCTCCCGCGGGGCATGGCCACGTCGCGTACCGGCGACAGCCTGATCCGGGTTGTGAAGGAAGGGCTGGCGCGTGACCCCAATACCCTGCCCCATACTAATTGGGGACGCGAGGAAAATTCTGAATCGACCCAGGCCGCGGCGGAAATCCTGAAGCTCGCGCTCAAGGTTGTGTGCGAGCGGGAAGGTTTGGCGCCAAAGCTGCTGGCCAATACATCCGATATCGAAGCGATTGCCGACAGTGATGATGCTGATGTGCCGTTGATGCATGGCTGGCGGCGCGAAGTCTTCGGCAATCTGGCGCTGGAATTGAAGCGCGGCAAGGCGATGATCGGCTTCAAGGACGGGCGTGCCGTCATCTCGTTGGTTGGCGGCTAATCAATTACCACTTTGGCGATACGGCCCATTTCCGAGGCCAGGCCAGCGAGGCGTTTTTCCACGCGCTCGCCCATCAGGTCTTTTAATTTTTTTGGCAGGGTGAGCTGGAGAACTTTACCTTCGGCCATCTTCAGGCCGATGCGCGGCAGCATGCCCGGCATGGCCGCCGAGAGGATGTAGGCAAGGCGGAAGATGGAGCTCAGCAAATGGGCCCGCATGATCTGGGCA
>JBAVOA010000163.1:0-1650 GCA_049691635.1 Aestuariivirga sp.
GCTTTGCGTCGGCAGCGTGGGGTGTGCCGCAAACGGAAGGGTTTTGTGGCATTTCAATCCAGCTGTTCGATCAGGCTGCATACTTTCACCGCCTTCTCAAAATGGTCGAACTTGTGGATCTTGATCCACCACGCGGCCGCTTCCATGAGTAATTCCGGACCGCCGTTCCGGTTGGCGAAGAACGCGTGGAAGGACAGACCGCCACTGTCGCCCCTTTTACGCAATTTTCACGTTGCAGACGGCAACGGCCCTTTGCCGTAGCGATGATCTCACGTCGCTCCTCCTGCCAAAAGCTTCCAGACTGTCACGCGCCACTGCCATGGCATGGCCCGGAGGGCGATCACCTGACGGCAGCCGATGGACGAAGGATCATCCCTTCTTCAGCTTTGACCAAATCCGCAGAAGTTCTTTTTCGACGTCGCCCTGCATTGGCCTTTGCACGAACAGGCGTTCAAGCACTTTTTTCGGCGGATAGAGGCCGGGGTCGGCAAGGAGTTTCGGTTCGATAAAGGGGCCTGACTTGGTTATCGGGTTGGCATATTGCAGGAAGTTCGTGTTGGCCGCCGCCACTTCGGGTTTCATCATGTAGTCAATGAGCTTGTAGGCGGCATCCTTGCTCTGTCCCTTTGCCGGTATCACAAACAGGTCAAACCAGAGCAGGCTTCCCTCTTTGGGAACCACGTAGGATACGGTGCCGATCTTGTCTGCCTTTGCCGTATCCCGGGCGAGGAAGATATCTCCCGAATAGCCGAACATCGCGCAGTATTTGCCTTGCGCGAGAGTGTCAATGAACCGGTCAGCGGGAATGACGGTGATGTATTGAGCCACTTTCGAAAGCTGCACGTCCACCGCCTCAAGATCGGTAATGCCCATGCTGCGGATATCCCCGCCGAGATAGGCCACCATGATGGGGATCACATCAATCGGTTCATCGACAACTGCAATGCCGCACTTCGAAACATCGGCGGCAAGCTCCGGATCGAGGATGAGTCCCAGGCTGTCGAATGGCATGTCGGGCCGGATCGCCTTGATCTTGTCCTTGTAAAGGCCAAGTCCCATCGTGCCCCACATATAGGTAACCGAATGGGCGTTGTCCGGGTCGAGAACCCCGGTGAATTCCAGAACCGCCGGATCAAGGTTCTTGGCATTCGGCAGCTTGCTGCGGTCGAGCACGTCCACCGCGCCATCCTTTTCAAGCACCTGGCGCATTTGCGCACCGGGTTGAACCATGAGGTCGTACTTGCCGGAACCCTCCACCAGCAGATCCTTGGTTTCGGTGGAATTCTCGAAAACCTCGTGGACAACCCGGATATTGGTTTCCTTTTCGAATGCTTCGAGCATGTTCGGGTCGACGTAGTCGGGCCAGTTGAGGACATGGACCGTTGCGGCAGGCTCGCGGCCTGCGAAATTCCGGGCGCGCCCGATGTTCTGCAAGACATTGCGGGTAATAAGGCCGCTCACTTTCAGCCCATTGTCTTCCTGGAAGATCTCGATTGCCGAGAATGTCGCCGGACCGAACACACCATCGGCCGGCCCTGGCGCATAGCCGAGAGTTTTCAACGCTTCCTGTACCGAGCGCACTTCGGCGCGATCGACAACCAGTTCCTGGCCATTGACCGTGCCGCTTGCCCAGTTCTCCTTGGTCCACAC
>JBAVOA010000164.1:0-4235 GCA_049691635.1 Aestuariivirga sp.
ACCTGAGCATCAGCCAACAGGACGTGCATCGCCGCTCAATGGCCGTGCGGGAAGATTTCAGACCGCTGCACACGCGGCTTTGCTCCTTGTTTCCCTGCTTTACCCGGCCTTTCTTCGCCAGGGCAAACGCTGCTTTGCTGAACGCCTGCACAATCGTTGACAGCATTGACGTCCCCTTCATGCAGGTACAAGGCGTCAATCTGATTTGCGGCGCTCCGCGCACGACAATGGAATGGTTGGCTGGCCGTCGCATTTCACCCAAACTCCCTGTGCTTCAGGTCAGCGGTGCAAAACTATCCGATGCAGATGCGGCCTTCCTTCTACAAAGTTTTGAGGCCGTGGAGGACGTCTACGGTGCCAGCGAAACCAGCAAATCATTTGTCAATGTGAAGGCATTGGTTGAAGGCCGGCTGACAACGCGGGGAAAACCGCTCGACAGTGATGTGCAGATCATCGGCCCCGAGGGCTCGCCTGTCCCCGGACCTGGCCTGCAGGGTTTCGTCAGAATTCGGAACAGCTATATGGCATCAGCCTATGTCGGTGCGCCAGAGGCAAGCGAAAGGGCGTTTCGCGATGGCTGGTTCTATCCCGGCGACCTGGCGCAGTGGGGACCGGCGGGTGAACTCATGGTCTCGGGGCGCGCCGACGAAATTATCAACCTAGGCGGCTTCAAAGTAGACGCTGCAAGCATTGATGAGACGCTGCGCTCGGTCGCCGGAATTTCCGCCGCCGCAGCATTCCGCGATCCCACCGAGCCCATGCCGCCGCGCCTCATGGCGATGGTGACCGTGACGAACTCCGCGGACGCAAGTAAATGCGTTGCCGCTGCACATCAGGCGTGCAGCAAGCGGTTTGGTTCCAATATCGCCCCGCATGTCATTCTTGTGGTTCCGGCCATTCCAATGACCGGTGATGGAGCCCCACGCCGGGCCGAGTGCCAGCGGCTGGCCCTCACATTTATTGCGAACCGTCAAGACAAGTCAGTCTTGCTCACGTAGATAGGGATTTCTTATGCTGTTGTACCAGAACGTCTATAACTCTTTTCTCCAGGAAGCCCGCAAGCGTCCCGATGCGCCGGCTATCGTCTTTCCCGACCTGTCTTTCAGCTACGACAAACTCAACCGTTTGGCCCTCGCCTTCGCCAGCAAGATGAACAGCGTCGGCGTCGGGGCAAGCTCCACAATCATGGTGCAGTCTTCCGATCCGCTTGTCGTCCTCTCCGCCTTGCTGGCAGCATCCCGCTTGGGGTCATCGATTGTCCAGGATAGTGAAGGGCTTACGTTGCCACCGGGCTTGTCACTGACGCACCACTTTCACACGATCGAGCCCGAGCGCACGCCTTCGCCTGGCAGCATTCTTATCGATGCTGAGTGGTCGCCAGCATTCAACGCACAAGAAACGCCGGCGGCAGAAACGGACCCGGACAAGCCCTGGCTCTATGTCTACACTTCAGGCACGACCGGGCTGCCCAAATTCCTGGCCCTCAGCCAGCGCATGGTTTGTGATCGGTCAAAAGCGGTTGCTGACGAATTTGTGGCCGGCGAGACGCGGTTTGCCTCTCTCATGCCCAGCAATAGCCGTACCTTTATTGCCCGAGCGCTTGCCGACCTCTTGAACGGTGCGACGATTGTTGACGGCAAGGACTTCCAGTTCTGGAATCAGGCCGGGGTAACAATGGTGAGTGGCTCAGTCGCGCAAATGCTGGGCTTCTTCGGCACGAAGGTTTTAGATCAGCGTATCCCTCTTGCTGAGGTGTTCGGATCCAGGCTTCTGAAATCCGACACGCAAAAGCTTCTGCGAAGTTTTAACAGCGTTCAGGAGGTTTTCGGCGCAAGTGAAGCCAACAAGGTGTTTGTGAATTTGAGCACCCTTGCCCCGGACGGGACGGTTGTAACCCGTGGCTGCATGCGTGATTCGGTTATTGAGATTGTTGACATTGACGGCAATCCCGTTGCGCCCGGGACAAGTGGAATTCTCAGGATCCGCAATCCCTATTTGGCTACGAGCTACGTCAGTGACCCAATTGCCAGCAAGGACGCGTTTCGCGATGGCTGGTTCTATCCGGGTGATATTGCTACCCGGGGCGAGGCAGGGACCTTGCAGGTCATCAACAGGAACGGCAACATTCTCAACATCGGCGGTGTCAAGATCAATGCTTTCATCGTTGATCAGATATTGCGATCGGTGGATGGCATAAAAGATGCGATTTGCTTCAAGAACCCGAAGGAAGGTGCGTCCGACCAACTATTTGCCTTTGTTGTCTTTGAAGAAGGTTGCAATCAACTTCAGACTACGGAGATCGCCCGCCAGCAATGCCTTGTGAAATTGGGCAAGGCTTTTGTTCCTCATGTCATCCGAGGCGTGGCAGGAATTCCGCGAAGCGCCGATGGCCAGCCAGACCGCGCGGCGTGCGCAGGATTGATCCTTGAGCTGGGCAGGCGCAAGCAGGCCAAGGCGGGTGAAGAGGGGCTGATTTGAGCCATATCCTGGTTTAATGTGTGCCCGCCCGGGCTCAGTCCCGGCGTTTGACGGGGCATGGCTCAGGCGCCCGGCGTCGTTGACATCCTCATAGCCAGCAAACCCTCCACCGCAACGTCGGGATTGAAGAGCTCATCGAGCATCCATCGCTCAATCAGCTGGCCCGCCATATTGCCAGGAGCGCGGCATAGCCCGCCAGCTCATTGCGAAGGGCCGCGGTGCCTCCGGCGGAAGGCGCGCTCCTCGAGGGCCACGGCGGCATTAACCGTCAGCGGCAGGCCCGCCGCCCACTGCAGCTCATCACGGGTGACGCCGATGTCCTTCAGCATGTAATCGTCGAAGCTGCCGAGGGCCTGGATTTTCCGCCTGGCCTTCCAGTTCCGCGTCACCCGGCGCAGGAACGAAACAAGTCCAAATTCACCCCGGGAAATCGCCTGGTTCAATACATAGTCTCTCATGACACAATCCTCCAAAACGCCAGGAAAGCCATTTTCCCCGGTGCCAGCCACCCGAAAGCGGCCAAAAATCACGTTTGTGATGATCTTTTATGCAAGATTTCTATTGATTAGTCTAACGAATGTATTTTATGATATCCATCACTGATGTTGATGATCGGTGCCCGGCCATGATCCCAAATCTTGATGTCGATCTGTTGAAGACCTTTCTGGCCATTGCCGATTACGGCAGCTTCACCCGCGCGGCGGAGGAAGTGCACAAGACCCAGTCTGCCGTGTCCATGCAGATGAAGCGGCTGGAGGAAATTGTCGCCAGCCCGCTGTTTGTGAAAGACGGCAGGATGAGCCGCTTCACACCCGATGGCGAACGCCTGGTGGATTATGCCCGGCGCATTGTGGCGATGAACGA
This sequence comes from Aestuariivirga sp., assembly GCA_049691635.1. Taxonomy (GTDB): domain Bacteria; phylum Pseudomonadota; class Alphaproteobacteria; order Rhizobiales; family Aestuariivirgaceae; genus Aestuariivirga. The sequence goes on from JBAVOA010000164.1 coordinate 3,343, forward strand.
CGAGGCCGTTTCGGCCTTCACCAAGCCGGAACTGGTCGGCACCATCCGCTTTGGCACACCCGATGATTATGCCGAAAAATTCCTGCCGGAAATCCTGGCCCGTTTTGCCCGCACCCATCCCCTGGTGACGGTCGATGTGGAGTGCCTCGGCAGCGGCGAATTGTTCAGCCGGGTGAAGCGCAGCGAGATTGATCTGGCGCTGGTCACCCATGGCTGTGACATCCTCACCGATGAGCCGGTGCGGCGCGAGCATCTGGTCTGGGTCACCTCGATGCGGCATTGCGCCCATATGGCGGAGATCCTGCCGCTGGCGGTCAGCCATGGGGGCTGCGAGTGGCGCGGCAAGGTGCTCAGCGCACTGGAAAAACAGAAGCGGAAATACCGTGTGGCCTATTCCACGCCCAATTCAAACGCCGTGGTTGCGGCGGTCATGCAGGGCCTGGCGGTTGGCGCCATGCCGGAGTTGTGCGTGCGCCCCGGCATGCGCGTTCTCACCGAGAAGGACGGTTTCCCGGGGCTCGGCAGTTTTGATATCGGCATGGTGCGGAAACCCGGCAAGGCCAACAAGGCCATCGAGGCCCTGGCCCGGCATGTCAGTGAAAGCCTTGCCAATTATCAACCCCAGATGGTTGCGGCGGAATAGTGTGATGGCGGCCCAAATCATTCCGCCCATGGGCTTTGGCACCTGGCCGCTGAAAGATGAAGTGGCCCGTGACAGCGTGGCGATGGCGCTGGACTGCGGCTTCCGCCATATCGACACGGCCCAGGCCTATGGCAATGAAAAAGCCGTGGGCGAAGGCATACGCGCCTCCGGAAAAAACCGTGACGAGGTTTTCGTTGCCACCAAGGTTCATTTCGACAATCTGGCGCCAGCGAAATTCCTGCCGTCGGTG
>JBAVOA010000165.1:0-2052 GCA_049691635.1 Aestuariivirga sp.
CACCGACGGCAGGAATTTCGCTGGCGCCAGATTGTCGAAATGAACCTTGGTGGCAACGAAAACCTCGTCACGGTTTTTTCCGGAGGCGCGTATGCCTTCGCCCACGGCTTTTTCATTGCCATAGGCCCGGGCCGTGTCGATATGGCGGAAGCCGCAGTCCAGCGCCATCGCCAATGGGGATGTCGCCCGGTAGCGAGATTTCCGCAGAATATCAGTTCAGCTGAAGTCAAGTCTGAGCAACACTGATGGCGCATCCCAGGAAGTGAGCGGACCTGTAATTACCGGCAATCAACCGCAACCTACGCCGCAACGGCAGCTTTCCGCTTCTTGCGCCAGCCGAAGACGCACATGAACAGAGGGCAGCAGTTGGTAACGCGCTATTTGCCGTGTGCAGGTACTACGCTGGCTGTATAGTGGGCACGCTGGCGCTGTTGCGCCGCTCGTGTGGTTCTAGACTGGCACGCCAATTAGGGTATGTACTATATGACAACCTTCACCCTTGTCGTTTTTGTTTATGGCGCCGTGCTCGGTGCTGGCCCTACGCTGGCCACCGTAAGCGGGTTCACAGACTTGAGCGCGTGCAACAATGCGGGAAAAGAACTGCAGCGATGGCGGGGCTTGGAAAACTTCGTCGAAGCAGATCACAGCAATTTAAAACTTCAATATTTGTGTGTGGTGGTCAAATAGCGGTTACGCTTGTGCGGCCCTTCGCTTCCTGCGCCACGCCATCAGCCTTGACTGTCAATCCCAGCCTACCCAGCCACAGCGGCTTTGCGCCTGCGCCAGCCAGGCACACCCATGGCACCGAGCATTCTTGTTGTCCTCCGGCGCAACCGGCGGACTTGCCGCTGGCATAAGCATCCAGCTTGGTTGATTTGTATCATTGACGGTAACGCCAATTGCGTTCATTTTTTGGTTCAGGCCGAGCTGAATCAACGCAGGAGGATTCCATGTCGAAATGCACCGTTATCAAGGCTCCGTTCCCAGGATTTAGCCTTCTGGCTCTCAGCGCAGGCCTCGCTACGATGGCCATATTGGCTACCCTTGCCCAAAGCGGGGGTGCTCAGGCAGCATCTGGTTTGAGCCAGTGCACCGGCTCGTCGAAACAGGGTGTGGTGGACTGCTGCAACAAGTACGTTGCCGAGCACCCCCAGTTTTGGATGCGCCAGAGCCACACAAGCTGCAGTAAGGCCGTTGGTTGCAGCAGCTCACGTATATCTTTTACATCAGCCAAACTGGTCAAGCGATGCTTCGTTCAACAACCCCTCAAGGAGATGAACGGGAAGGAACAGGAGTCGAAACGTACATTTTCCGATATTAGACTGAAGGCGAATATTCACCGCATCGGCACGACAGTTCTGAACCTTCCACTTTATAGCTTCCAGTATCTCAATCAAACCGGAACCTATGTTGGCGTGATGGCGCAGGATGTTCTGAAGGTTGAGCCGTCGGCGGTGTCCGTTGGCGCAAATGGCTATTACATGGTGGACTACGGCAAGCTCGGCATCGCAATGGAGCGCATCCAATAGTTGCCGCCACAAGTTGGAGAAGAAGCCTCACAGCCTGACCAGCCACAGCAGCTTTCCGCCTGCGCCAGCCGAAGGAGCCCAGCTTTACTGCCAAGACGTTCGCAGATAGGCTAACATTCATGAACATCAAAACCCTCTTGATGATGTGTGGACTTGCCGTGTGCCAGTTGGCCCAGCCAGCGCTCGCGGGAGCATTGGAGGATGGGATGGCCGCATTTGCACATGGCTACTATACTAAGGCCTTGAAGCTTGTTCAGCCGCTGGCCGAACAGGGCGATGCTAAAGCGCAAAACCTTATTGGACTCATATACGCCGATGGAAAGGGCGTACCGCAGGACTTTGCCGAGGCTGTAAAGTGGTATCGCAAAGCTGCTGACCAAGGCTATGCCGGAGCGCAGAACAATCTCGGGCTTATGTACCTCAAGGGCAGAGGTGTACCGCAGGATTATGTGCAAGCATACGTGTGGTTTGATTTGACCGCTGCTGGTCTGTCGGTATCGAAAACCGGAATGCACGGCAACGC
>JBAVOA010000166.1:0-6974 GCA_049691635.1 Aestuariivirga sp.
GTTACCATGATTTAATCGGCGGACTCCTGGACCATGACTATTTCCTGGTGACGGCCGACTTCGCAGCCTATTCGGAAGCCCTTGGCAAAGCCGATGCCGTGTGGCGCGACAAGACCCATTCCTGGACCAGGAAAGCCGTTCACAATACGGCCAGGCTTGGCTGGTTCTCCGCCGACCGGACAATCCGGGATTATGCCCGGGATATCTGGAATATACCGGTGGCCTAATTTGCCATTGCTCCTTTTCACACTCCATCCCATAGTACGTAGAAATAGCATGAGGGCCCAATGGCCGCAGGTGTGTTAAGCAAGGCAGAAGTTGACGCCCTTGTCGTTGGCCAGCACCATGATCCATTCGCAGTCCTCGGCCTGCACAAGATTGGCCGGGACTTTGTAGTCCGGGCTTTTGTCAGCGGGGCCGACACGTTAACCGTTCATACCTTGAACGGAACCAACCTGGGCATACTTACAAAAACCCATGGTGCCGGCTTCTTTGAGGGTCCGGTCAAACTCAAGGAGCGCCAGCCTTTACGTTTGGAGGCTGCCAATTCCGACGGCAAATGGCAGGTCATTGACCCCTATTCCTTTGGTCCCGTGCTCGGCCCCCTTGACGACTACTATGTGGCCCAAGGCACTCATTTGCGGCTCTATGACAAGCTGGGTGCCCATGTGATTTCCCACGAGGGCGTGACCGGCGTTCATTTTGCAGTGTGGGCTCCGAATGCACAGCGCGTCTCCGTGGTTGGCGACTTCAACGATTGGGACGGCCGCAGGCATGTGATGCGCAAGCGTCTTGGCACGGGAGTCTGTGAAATATTCCTTCCAGGCCTCGCCGAGGACGTGAAATACAAGTTTGAGATCATTGGCGCGGATGGCAGCCGCCTGCCCCTCAAGGCTGACCCGTTTGCTTTTGCGGCGGAACTGCGGCCCCACACGGCGTCATGCGTTGCAAGTATCGATCGCTTTACATGGACCGACGGTGACTACCTCAAGGCACGTGCGACGCGCGATGCCCGGCGTTCACCCATGTCCATCTATGAAGTACATCTTGGGTCCTGGCGCAAGAAAGATGGCGACGGGTTTTTGACCTACGACGAACTGGCGGTCGATCTTGTCAATTATGTCCGCGACCTGGGATTTACCCACATTGAATTGCTCCCCATATCGGAACACCCCTACGATCCTTCGTGGGGCTACCAGCCGACCGGCCTCTATGCGCCGACCTCGCGCTTTGGCGATCCAGACGGATTTGCACGCTTTGTGGACGCCGCGCATGCTGCGGGCATCGGAATTATTCTCGACTGGGTTCCAGCCCATTTTCCAACGGATGAATTCGGCCTAGCACGGTTTGACGGAACCTCGCTCTATGAGCATGCCGATCCGCGGCGCGGCTTTCATCCCGACTGGAATACGGCGATCTACAATTTTGGCCGCACGGAAGTGCAAAGCTTTCTCATCAACAATGCCCTGTTCTGGCTGGACAAGTATCACATCGACGGACTGCGCGTGGATGCGGTGGCCTCGATGCTCTACCTTGATTACTCGCGCAAGAGCGGCGAGTGGATTCCAAACGAGCATGGCGGCAACGAAAATCTAGAAGCGATAGCCTTCCTCAAACGCATGAACGAGGTATGTTATGCGGCTCACCCCGGCGTTATCACGATCGCCGAGGAATCCACAGCTTTTCCGGGTGTGTCTCAGCCAACCTACAATGGCGGCCTGGGCTTTGGTTTCAAATGGAACATGGGCTTCATGCATGACACGCTGCAATACATGTCGCGCGATCCCATTCACCGGCGTCATCACCACAATGACCTGACCTTTGGCTTGCTCTACGCGTTTTCCGAAAACTTCGTGCTGCCGCTTTCCCATGATGAAGTGGTGCATGGAAAGGGCTCCCTGCTCAAAAAGATGGGCGGCGATACCTGGGCAAAGTTTGCCGGGCTTCGCGCCTACTATTCATTCATGTGGGCATACCCTGGAAAAAAGCTCCTATTCATGGGGCAGGAATTTGCGCCGTGGGATGAATGGAGCGAGGCCAAGAGCCTTGACTGGCACCTGCTTGGCTTTGGGCCGCACAAAGGCGTGCAAAAACTCGTTGCAGACCTGAATGCATTCTACCAATCCAGCCCGGCAATGCATGGCCGCGATTGCGAAGGCGAAGGCTTTCAGTGGCTGATTGCCGATGATCATACGAATTCCGTATTTGCCTGGGCGCGCTGGGCCGGCGAGGCAGCGCCCATTGTATCAATTTCAAATCTGACGCCGGTTCCCCGCGTTGGTTACGTTGTGCCCATGCCTCGGGCCGGACGCTGGATTGAAAAGATAAACTCCGATGCGGTTATCTATGGGGGCACGGGCTTGGGCAACGGCGGAAGTGTTAAGGCAATCGCGAAAGAAACAGCGGGGCAACCTGCCGAGGCCATACTAACCTTACCACCAATGGCCACCTTGCTTTTGGAATTTTCGGCGACATAATAAAAACAAAAACTTTCTTGGGAGGAAAAATTGGCAGAACCCCGCAGAACCGCACCACTGGCGCGCGATGCAATGGCCTATGTTCTGGCAGGGGGCCGAGGCAGCCGCTTGATGGAACTCACGGACCGGCGGGCCAAGCCTGCCGTGTTTTTTGGCGGCAAGTCGCGCATCATTGATTTTGCCCTTTCCAACGCCCTGAACTCCGGTATCCGGCGCTTTGGTGTTGCCACCCAATACAAGGCGCACAGCTTGATCCGCCACTTGCAGCGGGGCTGGAACTTCCTGCGGCCCGAGCGCAACGAAAGTTTTGATATCCTGCCTGCCAGCCAGCGGGTGTCCGAGCAGCAATGGTATAGCGGGACCGCCGATGCGGTGCACCAGAACGCCGACATCATCCAAAGCTACGGGCCCCAATACATGGTTATTCTGGCAGGCGACCATGTTTACAAAATGGACTACGAGCAGATGCTGCAACAGCATGTTGACCAGGGCGCCGATGTGACAGTTGGCTGCCTTGAGGTGCCGCGGATGGAGGCAACCGGCTTTGGCGTCATGCATGTCAATGACAAGGACCAGATCATGGCCTTTATCGAGAAACCAAAGGATCCACCAGGAATACCGGGCAACCCGGATTCTGCCTTGGCCTCGATGGGGATCTATGTTTTCAATACGAACTTCCTGCTGGATCTTCTCAAAGAAGATGCTGCCGACAAGAACTCATCGCACGACTTCGGCAAGGACATCATCCCGCACATTGTGAAGAATGGCAAAGCCGTGGCCCATCGCTTCACGCAATCCTGTGTCCGCTCAACTAAAGAAGCTGCGGCCTATTGGCGCGACGTGGGAACCGTCGATGCCTACTGGGAAGCGAACCTCGATCTTTGCGACATTCTGCCCGCCCTCGATCTCTACGACAACAACTGGCCGATCTGGACCTATGGCGAGGTGACGCCGCCTGCGAAATTCGTTCACGACGAAGATGGCAGGCGCGGCATGGCCGTATCGTCACTGGTTTCGGGCGGCTGCATTGTTTCTGGCGCGTCGTTGCGGCGGACTCTTCTGTTCACCGGGGTTCGGGTGAACTCCTATTCGCACGTCGAGGACGCCGTGGTCATGCCCTATGTCGAAATCGGGCGGAACGCCGAGCTGAAGAAGGTTGTGATTGACCGCGGTGTCGTCATTCCCGACGGGTTGGTGGTGGGCGAGGACCCGGTGGCTGATGCCAAGAGGTTCAGGCGGACCGAGAATGGCGTCTGCCTCATCACCAAACCGATGATTGCAAAACTGACGGCATGAAAATACTCAGCGTTGCATCCGAAGTGTTTCCACTGGTCAAGACCGGTGGACTGGCTGATGTCGCGGGAGCTCTTCCCGCGGCTTTGGCCAAGCAGGGAATTGAGGTCATTACTCTTATGCCGGGCTATCCGGCTGTCACCAAGGCGCTGGAAAATTTTGAGGTCGCCTATGCCACAGAAAATTATTCTGGCGGTGCGGTGCGGCTGTTGTGGGGCAAGGCGAAGGGGCTTGACCTCTTTGTGCTGGATGCGCCGCATCTCTATGACCGGCCGGGGAATCCCTATCTTGGACTCGACGGAAAAGACTGGCCGGATAATTCAAGGCGCTTTGCAGCCCTTTCGCTGATCGCCGCTGAAATTGGCCGCGGGCTGGTCGCCGATTTCACGCCCGACATCATCCATGCCCATGACTGGCAGGCAGGGCTCGTTCCAGCCTATGTGCGATATGGCGGCGGACCAAAAACCGTCATGACGGTTCACAATCTGGCCTTTCAGGGACATTACCCCGCCTCAATATTTGGCACTCTTGGACTGCCGCCCGTTGCCTTCGGCATCGAAGGCGTCGAATATTTTGGCGGCGTTGGCTACCTGAAGGCGGGCTTGCAGTGTGCCGACGCCATCACCACTGTAAGCCCCACCTATGCGCGTGAAATCCTGACGGTCGAAGACGGCATGGGACTGGACGGATTGCTGCGGACACGCAGCAATGTTCTGCACGGAATCGTCAACGGCATTGATACCGACGTGTGGAACCCCGCGAATGATACCCATATCACGCAGCGGTACTCAGTGAAGCAATTGGCAAACCGCCTGGTCAACAAGCGGGCGGTGGAAAAACGCTTTGGCCTGAAGACTGGCGACGGCCTGCTTTACTGCATCGTCAGCCGGCTTACGCTGCAGAAGGGCATGGACCTTGTGGCGAGTGCCTTGCCAAAACTCATTGAACGCGGTGGCCGTCTTGCCATTTTGGGTTCAGGTGACGTGGCATTGGAAGCAACGCTCAAGGAAGCAACGGTGCGTTATCCCGGACGCGTTGGGATTATGACGGCCTATGACGAGCCGCTTTCGCATCTCCTGCAGGCTGGATCGGACGCCATTCTCATTCCCTCCCGGTTTGAGCCCTGTGGCCTGACGCAGCTCTATGGGCTGCACTACGGATGTGTGCCAGTGGTCGCGCGTGTCGGTGGATTGGCGGATACCGTTATCGATGCCAATGATGCGGCCGTTTCGGCGGGGGCCGCAACGGGCATTCAGTTTTCACCGGTCACGCAGGAAGCCTTGGAGCACGCATTGGACCGCACCGCCGCGCTCTTTGCCGACACGTCCGCCTGGGCAACGGTGCAGCAGACGGGCATGAAAGCCGATGTTTCATGGACCCGCAGCGCTGCCCGCTATGCCGAACTCTACCGTTCACTCCTGAAGGCCGCCTGAGATGATCAAAACAATTCCCACAAAGCCATTTGAAGGACAGAAGCCCGGCACCTCGGGCCTGCGCAAGAAGGTGCCGGTGTTCCAGCAGCCCCACTATGCGGAGAATTTCATTCAATCCATCTTCGATGGACTTGAAGGATTCCGTGGCAAGACCCTGGTGATCGGCGGCGATGGCCGATACTTCAACCGCGAAGTCATTCAGACAGCAATTCGCATGGCGGCGGCCAATGGCTTTGGCCGCGTGCTCACAGCCAGGGGTGGTCTCCTGTCGACACCGGCTGCTTCTCATCTCATTCGCAAATCGAAAGCCTTTGGTGGCATCATTCTTTCGGCCAGCCACAATCCGGGTGGGCCAAATGGCGATTTCGGCATCAAATACAATGCGGATAATGGCGGCCCAGCTCCGGAAAAAATGACTGATCAGTTTTTCGCCAACACCAAGAAGATCTCAAGTTACAAGATTTCCGACGGCGCGGATTGCAACCTGGAGAGGCTGGGATCATCCAAAACCGAAGGCATGACGGTTGAAGTCGTCGATCCCGTTTCTGACTACCAAAAACTCATGGAAACCCTATTTGATTTCGACGCCATACGGGCTCTATTCAAGTCCGGCTTTCGTATCCGGTTTGACGCCATGCATGCCATTACAGGCCCCTATGCCCATGCGATACTGGAAGGCGCGCTGGGTGCACCAAAGGGCTCTGTCGTGAACGGCACGCCGCTTCCTGATTTCGGGGGGCATCACCCTGATCCCAATCTTGTCCACGCGAAGGACCTCTATGATCTGATGATGTCGCCAGCCGGACCCGATTTCGGCGCGGCGTCCGATGGCGACGGTGATCGCAACCTCATCATCGGGAAGAACCAGTTTGTAACACCTTCGGATTCCCTGGCGCTGCTGGCGGCGAACGCCCATCTGGCGCCAGGTTACGCAAAAGGACTTGCCGGGGTTGCCCGTTCCATGCCGACGAGCTGTGCGGTGGACCGGGTTGCGGAAAAACTTGGCATCAAATGTTTTGAAACACCGACGGGTTGGAAGTTTTTCGGCAATCTTCTTGATGCCGGGTTGATTACGATGTGCGGCGAAGAAAGTGCTGGAACGGGCTCGAACCATGTGCGCGAGAAGGATGGGGTTTGGGCAGTCCTGCTGTGGCTGAATATCCTTGCCAAGCGCCGGCAAAGTGTTGCAGACATCGTGAAGGAGCATTGGGCGGCTTATGGGCGAAACTATTATTCGCGCCATGACTATGAGGAAGTGGATGCCGAGGCCGCCAACCTGCTGGTGAAATCGCTGCGCGACAGGCTGCCAAAACTCAGGGGTGAGAGGGCCGGCATGATGGCCGTCGCTGCCGCAGATGATTTCTCCTACCACGATATTGTCGATGGTTCGACCACAGCCAATCAGGGCATTCGGATCGTATTTGAAGACGGATCGCGCGTGATATACCGCCTTTCGGGAACCGGCACCGCAGGCGCAACACTTCGCGTCTATATCGAAAAATACGAAGCAAGAGGCATCGGCCTCGAAACGCAGTCAGCACTCTCTGATCTCATCGGCTTTGCACGCGGATTGGCAGGCATCACGGAACGCACCGGCCGCTTGGAGCCGACTGTGATCACCTAATATGCCCAAGCTAAACTTTGGATCGCCCGCGCCACTTGGCGTCACATTGCTCGAGGGCGGCGTGAATGTTGCAGTTGTTTCAGGACATGCAGAACGGATATTTTTCTGCCTGTTTGAAAATGGCAAGGAGGTGCGTTTCACGCTGGC
>JBAVOA010000167.1:0-3391 GCA_049691635.1 Aestuariivirga sp.
GCCGCGAGCAAAACCAGTCCGGATGTTTTCAACGAATTCATTGTACGGCTCCCGAATCTTTTTTCGTTGCATCAAGCGCCGGCAGCGGCAGGTAGGGAACAACGCTGCTTCCGCCCTGCCCGCCTTCAAGGATCACCTTGTTGCTGTGCGAAAGCACATTTTCCATCGTTTCAAGATACATGCGCTCGCGCGTCACGTCCTTTGCCTTGGCATACTCGCCGTAGACCTTGAGGAAGCGCTGGGATTCACCAAGCGACTCATTCACCACCCGGGCCTTGTAACCCTTGGCATCTTCAATGATCTTGGCGGATTGGCCGTCGGCTTCGCGCAGCGTCTGGTTTGAATACTGCTCCGCCTGGTTGATCAGGTTGACCTGGTTCTGCTTGGCACGCTGCACTTCTTCAAAGGCATCAAGCACGGAAGGAGGAGGATCAACATTTTCCAGGGCGAGGCCGGTTATGAGGACGCCGGCATCATAGTCATCAAGTGTTTTCTGGGTGATGGCAATCACCTGGTCCTGGATCGCCAGCCGTCCCGTCGTCAGCGCCTCGGTGGCGGGTGTGCGCCCGACGATTTCCCGCATGGCGCTCTCGGCTATTGACTGCACCACCTGTTCCTGCGGGTCTTGCACGTTGAACAGGAATTTCCTGGCGTCATTGATCTTCCACAGCACCTTGAACTTGATGTCCACCATGTTTTCATCGCCGGTCAGCATCAGGCCTTCATCGCCGACATCGCCAATGGAGGTCTGGTTTTCGGCCTGAACCCGCAGCCGCTCCATTTTTTCAACCGGCCAGAGGGCAAAATGCAACCCGGGATTTGCCGTCCGCGTATAAGCCCCGAAACGCAGGACAATGCCATTTTCGTCGGGCTGAACCTGATAGATCGAATTGAACAGGACGAACGCCGCCACCAGCGCAATTGGCAGCAGCCACGTGCCGCGCCCGCCGCTGGGAAGCACATTCTTCAGGCTGTCCTTGCCGCGTTGCAGGAGTTCATCAAGGTCAGGCGGGCTATTGGGACCCCGTCCGCCGCCGGTGTTGCGCGGACCCTTCGGACCCTGGCTCCACGGGCCTTGCCCCCAGGGACCCTTGTTGCCATCGCCTTCATCACTATTCCACGGCATCTCTTGTTGTTTCCCTGGGTTATGGGTTGAAACTGTCGAGTGCCGATATAGGAACCCGGCGGCGGAATGTCTATGAGTTTAGGCGGGAAGCCAAAGGGGGTCTTTTTGCCCAACCGAAAAGCCCACGGCGGCGGCGGCCCGGTGGGCGGCATCCAGCCCGGTTTCATAGGCTCCATGGGCCGTCGCCATATAGTGCTGGTGCACATGCTCGCCAGCCAGAAACACCCTCTCATACACCGGTTCGAAGAACACCTTGCGGATCGCAGCCTTACCGGGTGCCGCAGCCGAATAGGCCCCGCCGATGTACTCGTCTAAAGTCCAGCCCGTGGCCGCTTGCGCCACAATGCGCTTGCGGATATCCGCCCCAAAGGCCTTCACCAGCGTATCGATGGCAAAGGCCGTCATCGCGTCAGCGCCCGCCTCCGCAAGCTCCTTGGCAACGCTCCCTCCCATATGGGCCACGGCAATGGGCCGGCCAAAGGGATGCAGCTCAAAATTGAGCGGTTTGGTGTCGGGGGACACAGGATCGAAAACATCGGCAAATGGAATTTCAAAACCCTCAAAAACCTTGCGGTCAAAGGCCAGCGCCACTTTTTCCCCAAAGCCCATGGTTACCTCGGCAAAGGCTTGCTGTAACGCCACAGGCAGGCCCGGTTTGAAGGAAATTTTCTGCCGTTCCATGACGCGCGATGGAACGGCTACAATACAGGCCTTGGCCGTGATGGTGCCAGAACTTGTCTCAACCCGAACCCCCTGCCTACCTATCTCAATGGCCTTGACCGCCGTACCAAGCCGGATTTGCAGCCCTCGTGAGAGCTGCGCCACCAGCGTGCCATAGCCATCCTCCACCGGCAGGTTGACATGGCTGTCTGAATAATTTCCGGCATCCCCTGTCGAAAGGTCGGCGGGGTCCTTGGAATAGATGAGCTGGCACCAATAGCGAACCAGCGGATACATGGGATGATCCACGTCCAGAATACATTCCGCCGCCCCATCACGCCCGCCATGTCCGGCTTGAACGATCTCATCAAGTTGGTTCCAAGCGTAATAGGTATCAAATTGAGAGACTTTCCATCGCCCTCCGATAAATGACTTGAAACTGGGATTCCCCAGGTTTCCAGGATGAAATTTGTGGCCTAATTTCTCCGCCATGAAACGCAGGACATTGACGTCACCCGAATGCAGCCAGTGGGCACCATGGTCCCAGAGATGGCCAAGACTTGAAATATCACTATAGGTCCTGCCGCCAACCCGATGTTTTGCTTCAAGAATGATGTAGGGAATGCCAAGCCGGGTAAGCGCCAGGCCAGCCCCAATGCCTGCCGCGCCCGCACCAACGATCACGATTTCCGGATTCTGAACCATTGTTCAATAGAGCAGGGTTCATCCCTTTCGGTCAAGCACGCGCAAGATAAAGCCCGCACTGTCATTTGGCCCCCGCGGGTGGACTTCCCGCGCCGTTTCCTGCCACAGGTCGGATTCAATCCAGGGAAAATAGATATCGCCTTCAACCTCCAGATCAACTTCCGTGAGATAGATGCGTTGCGCGCGAGGCAGGAACAGGCCGAATATATCTGCGCCGCCAATAACGCTGATCTCGTCTGCCTCCCCTGCCGCAGCCAGTGCCGTCTTCGGGTCTGCCACCACAACGGCCCCCTCTGCCTGAAAATTCTTCTGCCGCGTGATCACGATGTTCAACCGGCCCGGCAAGGGTTTCTTCGGCAGGCTGTCCCAGGTTTTGCGTCCCATGATGAGGGGTTTACCCATGGTGATCGCCTTGAAGCGCTTGAGATCAGATGCGATATGCCATGGCAGGCCACCATCGCGGCCAATCACGCCGTTGCGCGCAACCGCAACCACCAACTCGATGCGGCTCATGTCGCCAGCGCCCGCAAGGCGTCATCGCGAATCCGGCAGAAGGTGGTGCCAGGCTCGATCTCGGCCCCCACACTCGCGTAAAGGGTTTTGGCTTCCGTGTTCCAATCCATTAACAGCCAATAGATGCTCGGATAGTTTTTCGCCAGCGCCAGCCGCGCCACCGCTTTCAGCAAGGCGCGGGCCACGCCACGCCGCCGGAATTCCGGCAGTACCGACAGATCCTCAAGATACATCACCTCAGCGCCCCGGTTTGTAGAGAAACTTCGGTGCCACACGGCGCAGCCCGCAGGCACACCATCATATTCCGCCATCAGCGCACCAACAACCGGAGCTTCCGTAAACATCGCCGCTTCATACATCTCCGCTGTGGCCTCAACTGTGTGCAAC
>JBAVOA010000168.1:0-9276 GCA_049691635.1 Aestuariivirga sp.
TGATGATGGTTTCGCCAGACTCGCTATCTGTTGAGACGCGGAACGATGGATCCTCGGCAGCGAGCTTGTGCAGCGCCACGGCCATCTTTTCCTGGTCACCCTTGGTCTTGGGTTCGACCTTCATTTCGATGACAGGCTCGGGGAATTCCATCTTCTCGAGGATCACGGCCTTGGACGCATCACACAGCGTATCGCCGGTGCGCGTATCTTTCAGGCCAACGAGAGCCACGATGTCGCCCGCATGGGCTTCGGCAATTTCCTCGCGGTTGTTGGCGTGCATGAGAACCATGCGGCCCACGCGCTCGGTCTTGTCGCGGGTGGAGTTGAGCAGCGAGGTGCCCTTGGAAAGCACACCCGAATAGATGCGGCAGAAGGTGAGAATTCCATACTGGTCATCCATCAGCTTGAACGCCAGCAAAGCAAGGGGCTCAGTATCGGAGGAAGGACGGGTGGTTTCGCCGCCGGTCTTGACGTCAATGCCCTTGATCGCAGGACGGTCCAGCGGTGAAGGAAGATAATCGCAAACCGCGTCGAGCAAAGGCTGCACGCCCTTGTTCTTGAAGGCTGAGCCGCAGAGAACCGGGAAGAAAGCCGCCGTCAAAACCGCCTTGCGGAGCAGCTTTTTGATTGTCTCGTTGGGGATTTCCTTGCCGTTCAGGAAATCTTCTGTGGCCTGGTCATCGAGTTCGCAACAGGCTTCGATCATGTCGGCGCGGGCCTGTACGCAGGCGGCCATCATGTCGGCGGGAATTTCTTCGTCATGGTAGTTCGCGCCGAGAGCTTCATTCTCCCATATCACAGCCTTCATGCGGACCAGATCAACAATGCCCTTGAATTCAGCTTCCGCGCCAATCGGCAACTGGATCGGAATCGGACGCGCTCCAAGGCGCTCCTTGATATCATCAAGGCACTGCTGGAAAGACGCACCGGTCTTGTCCATCTTGTTGCAGAAGACGATACGCGGCACGGCATACTTGTCGCCCTGGCGCCAAACTGTTTCCGTTTGCGGCTCAACGCCCTGGTTGGAATCGAGAACGCAAACCGCGCCGTCAAGCACGCGAAGTGAACGCTCGACTTCAATCGTGAAGTCCACGTGGCCGGGGGTGTCGATGATGTTCAGGCGCTTGCCATTCCACACCGTGGTGGTAGCAGCCGATGTAATGGTAATGCCGCGCTCTTGTTCCTGCTCCATGAAATCCATGGTGGCGGCACCGTCATGCACTTCGCCAATCTTGTGGCTCTTGCCGGAGTAAAACAGAATCCGCTCCGTCACGGTCGTCTTGCCGGCATCAATGTGGGCCATGATGCCGAAGTTCCGGTAGTCTGCAAGTTCGTGTGTGCGGGCCATGATCTCGAGTGTCCTAGAATTACCAGCGGTAGTGGCTGAAAGCGCGGTTTGCTTCGGCCATCTTGTGGGTGTCTTCCCGCTTCTTCACGGCTGATCCACGGTTGTTGGCGGCATCCATGAGTTCACCGGAAAGCCGGTCAACCATGGTGTTTTCGTTGCGGCCACGCGCGGCAATGATGATCCAGCGGATAGCCAGGGCCTGGCGGCGCTCGGTGCGCACTTCAACGGGAACCTGGTAGGTGGCACCACCCACGCGGCGTGAGCGGACTTCAATGGCAGGAGCCACATTTTCAAGGGCCTGATGGAAAATCTGGACCGGATCGGTCTTGACCTTGGCCTGGACCTTTTCGAAGGCCCCGTAGACGATACCTTCGGCAACCGACTTCTTGCCCTCATACATGAGGTTGTTCATGAATTTCGAAACCACGAGATCGCCGAATTTCGGATCCGGGTTGATGACGCGTTTATCTGCTTTATGGCGACGTGACATGAATAACTCCCCTCGCCTTACTTAGGACGCTTCGCGCCGTATTTCGACCGGCGCTGGCGGCGCTTGACCACGCCTTGCGTATCGAGAATACCGCGGATGATGTGATAGCGGACACCTGGCAGATCCTTGACGCGGCCGCCACGGATCATGACGACCGAGTGTTCCTGCAGGTTATGGCCTTCGCCCGGAATATAGCTCACAACTTCGAAGCCATTGGTGAGACGCACCTTGGCCACTTTGCGAAGCGCCGAGTTCGGCTTCTTCGGCGTTGTGGTGTAAACGCGCGTGCAAACGCCGCGTTTCTGGGGGCAAGACTGCATCGCAGGCACCTTGTTGCGATAACTCGGAACGCTGCGTGGCTTACGAATGAGCTGGTTGATTGTCGGCATCGGGCCTGATCTACCTTCGTATAAACTGTCGAACCGGATTGCACATGACCAAAAACACTGACGTGATCCGGCTCGGGACCCCGCAGTGCTCAAAACCAGAGGCCTTTAAGAACAAAAGTCCTAAAGGCATGACCTCGAATGTCGTTTGTTGTTCACTCGCCAGCGTTTAAGGGTGCGAAACCCAGACTGCCTGTCGCTTGAGAACGAGCGGGGTTCTACTTGGGCCTACAGGCAACGTCAACCCCCGAATTGCGGATTATTAGTACGGCGGAGCCAAAATTGCTGAGCAGCGCCGGACTTTGATGCTGCACGGCACAAAAATTGTCCTTAGAGGCGGAAAGTTTGCAAGAAATGACTGTCTTTGGAACTTTGCGGGACTGATTCTACAGCCCGAATGCCGTCAGCCCGCCAACCGCCTGCTTGATCTCATACCAGGACAAATCAACCCCTTCAAAGTAATAGGTACAGCCCACCACCGCCACAAACAAGGCAAGCATTTTAACCATAAATGCGGCAGACACGCCCGAACCGTCCGAACCGTCCGAAGGACTATCGGCGATTTCCGGCAAATCGGACTCATAGAAATTTTTCCGCCCGCCACCCAGGCGGCGATTAATTAAATCCGCAGAAATGGTCGTGGCGTTACTCATACCGTACCCTGCAATTTCGCCAGCAATCACGGCATCATGCGGCAGGATATCTTAATGCCTTTCTAAGTTTTGCAGACAACTTGCCGCAATTCGCCCCAATTGAGCCACATCATCGCCCATCACCCGTTAGACACTCTCTTCACGGCGACACGATCATTAACTTCGAGAGGGAGAATCTCACAATGACCATGCCGCAACGAAACTGGTGGCACGAACTCAACACCTGGGAACCGGAAATTGCTCTCGCCTTCTATGGCCGCACCTTGGGTTGGCAATTTGAAGCATCCCCGCTTCCCGATGGTGCAGCCTACTGGATAGCCCGCAAGGACGGCAAACCCGTGGGTGGCATATTTGAGTTGACCGCGCCTGATTATTCCGGCGTTCCCTCGCACTGGATGACCTATATGTCGGTGGGTGATATCAATAAAGCCGAAACCGACACGGCCAAGGCTGGCGGTGAGGTCATGCGGCCCAATACGCGGGTGCCGGGCGTGGGAAAACTTGCGGTTGTAACCGATTCAACGGGAGCCCTGATTGGCCTGATCGAGCCAGACAACGCTCACGCCCTGGCCACGGTAACCCACTAAAACCTCTAATACTTAAGTCCCTACGAACGAACTACGCCAAAGCAGAACGCCAGTTTCGCCATGGCGGGCCGTCGGGATCCAGCTTTCAACACGCTCGTTTTAAATCAGTTTAGCGTATTCGAGTGGAAAGATGGATCCCGGCTCCTCCCGGGCGAACCGCTATGTGGTTCAGCTTATCGCGTTCTCTGGAGCTAGCGACGGCCCCCGCAACAGATTACAGTCTGTGGTCAATCGCGGGAGGCACATTATGGCAAACCTTGAAACCGATTGGTCGACGGATTCGATTGTGGCCCGGCGCGAGAAGTTTTTCGCCGCCTCCCAGCGGGCCTTTGTGCCCTACAAGACACCGCTGATCTTCGCCAGAGGCGACCGCCAATACCTGTGGGATGAAACCGGCAAGAAATACATCGATCTCCTGGGGATGAACGTCTGCGTCTCGGTTGGCCATAACCATCCCACGGTCACCGCCGCCGTCCGCGAACAGATCGAGCAGCTCCAGCATTGCACCACCATGTTCTATCACCCGGTCCCCGCCCATTTTGCCGAAGAACTTGTGGCCCGCATGCCAGGGGGTTACGACTGGGTGGTGCATTTCACCAACAGCGGAACCGAGGCTGTCGACCTCGCTTTGGTCATGGCCCAGCAGTTTACCGGCAACATTGATATGCTGGCGCTCCGCAATGCCTATCATGGTGCCACCATCGGGGCCCAGTCGCTCACCGGCATCCAGGGCTTCCGCCACAACATCCCACTTCTCAGCGGAATTCACCACATCGCAAATCCCGACCCCTATAAAGGCATTTTCGGCAATGACACTGAGGCCTACCTCGGGGAAATCGACCGCACCATTCAATATGCAACCTCGGGAAAGCTCGCGGGCTTCATCGTGGAACCCATCCAGGGCTATGGCGGCGTTGTTGAAATGCCGGTGGGCTACCTCTCCGCCGCTGCCGCCAAAGTGCGCGAACGCGGCGGATTGATGATCATGGATGAGGTCCAGTCGGGCTTTGGCCGCACCGGTGACAATTTCTGGGCTTTCGAGGCCCACGGCATCGTTCCTGAAATCATCGTCATGGCCAAGGGCATCGGCAACGGCTTCCCGCTGGGCGCCGTCGTATCCCAGCGCCAGGTGGCAGACGCGCTTGCCGGCAAATTCTCCTTCCATACCTATGGCGCAAGCCCCACCTCCTGTGCCGCCGGCCGCGCAGTGCTGCAGGTCATCGACGAGGAAGGCTTGCAGGCAAACTCCAAAAGGATCGGTGCCCAGTTGCGCAAGGTCTTTGACCGCCTCCACCAGAAGCATGAGATTGTCGGCGAAGTGCGCAGCCACGGCCTCATGCTGGCCATTGAACTGGTGACCGACCGGAAGTCGAAAACTCCGGCCGCAAAGGCAACGGCCGACATCTTTGAGAAAACCCGCGAGCATGGCCTGGTGATGAGCAAGTCGGGGGCCGACCGGAACATCCTGCGCATGGTGCCGCCCATGTGCATTCAGGAACACGATGTGGCAGAGGTGGAGCTTGCCCTGGAACGCGCCTTCGCGGACTACTGAGAATGCTCACAGCGGCGGCCACTGCAATTATCTTCCTTGCGGCCATCGTGCGGGGCTATTCCGGCTTCGGCTTTTCCCTGCTGGCCATCACCGCCCTGTCGCTGATCTACCCGCCCGCCCAGGTCATCCCATCAATTTTCATGCTTGAAATTGCCGCCAGCATCCATCTTCTCCCCGGCCTTTGGCGCGACATCCACTGGCGTTCCCTCGTTCCACTGGTCATTGGCACAGGGATCGGCATGCCAATTGGCCTGATGTTCCTGACCGGCGTTCCAGCAGCGCCCATGCAGATTGCCCTGGGGCTTTTCGTCTTTGTGGTCACCTGCCTGCTGTGGCAGGGGTTCGCCCTCAAAACCATGCCGGGTAATATCGTCAGCACTGCCGCGGGCCTGGCCGCAGGCGTGGCCAACGGCGCCTTTGGCATTGGCGGGCCACCGGTCATCCTGTTCTACTTCGCCTCGCCGGCGGGAAACATCGTGGGCCGCGCAACCCTCGTCACCTATTTCCTGCTCTCCGATCTCGTAGGGCTCGCCTTCCTTTCCCACGAGAATCTCGTCACCTCCGATACAATGCTCCGTACCCTGATGTTCCTCCCTGCCCTTCTCGCTGGAGTCTGGCTGGGCGCCCGCAGTTTCAAGAATGCTGATCCCATCATCTTCCGGAAATGGGTACTGGCCCTGCTTGCTCTTCTGGCAATGATTTCGGCCGCCAAGGGGCTTCATGGGCTTTGGTTGTAATACTGGGTATCAAAGTAAAAAGGCCCGGTCTCACGACCAGGCCTTTCGTCTCAGATATCTAAAAGGCCTTACTCAGCCGCAGGCAGAACTTCGGCCCTGGCTTGCTCTTCCAGGATCAAACCATCGCGCTTGTCGGCCACCTGACGCAAGCGCGCCAGCATGCCGCCGGTTCCCGCCGGAATGAGACGTCCAACGATGACGTTTTCCTTGAGGCCTTCCAGCGTGTCGATCTTGCCCTGAACCGCCGCTTCGGTAAGAACCCGGGTGGTTTCCTGGAACGACGCCGCCGAGATGAATGAACGCGTCTGCAACGACGCTTTCGTGATGCCCAGCAGAACCGGTGTGCCGGAGGCAGGCTTGCGGCCCTCGGCAATCAGCTTGTCGTTTTCGGTGTCGAGTTCCACATGGTCAACCTGTTCGCCAACCAGCAAGGTTGATTCACCGGCATCGGTGATTTCAACTTTCTGCAGCATCTGGCGCACGATCACTTCGATGTGCTTGTCATTGATGCTCACGCCCTGCAGGCGGTAGACTTCCTGGATTTCATTGACGAGGAAGGCAGCAAGCTCTTCCACGCCCTTGATCGCCAGAATGTCGTGCGGTGCCGGATTGCCATCGAGCAGGTATTCGCCCTTTTCGATAAAGTCACCCTCCTGCACGGGCAAATGCTTGCCCTTCGGGATGAGGTATTCCACCGCTTCCAGCGTGTCGTCCTGCGGCACGATGCGGATGCGCCGCTTGTTCTTGTAGTCACGGCCAAATTCAACCCGGCCTGAAATCTCCGCGATGATGGCGCAATCCTTCGGACGGCGCGCTTCAAACAGCTCGGCCACGCGCGGCAGGCCGCCCGTGATGTCGCGTGTCTTGGCACTTTCCAGCGGGTTACGGGCCATCACGTCGCCAGCCTTCACATGGGTGCCAGGGTCAACCGAGAGAATGGAGTCCACCGACAGCAGGTAGCGGGCTTCGCCGCCACGGGCCAGCTTGTGGACCTTGCCATCCTTGTCCTTCACCACCATGGCGGGCTTCAACGAAGTGCCGCGCTGGTTGGAACGCCAGTCGATGATCACGCGGTTGGTAATGCCGGTCGCTTCGTCGGCGATTTCGTTGAGCGAAACACCGTCAACAACATCCTCGAACTCAACCGTGCCATCCACTTCCGAAAGGATCGGACGGGTGTAGGGATCCCATTCGGCAATGCGGGCCCCACGTTTTACCGTGTCGCCATCATCGACAAACAAGCGCGTGCCATACACCACCTTGTGCACGGCGCGTTCATTGCCCTTGGCATCTTCAACCACGATGGAGACGTTCCGTCCCATGACCATGAGGCGGCCCTGGCTGTCTTTCATCACGTTCCGGTTGCGCAGCGTGATCTTGCCTTCGTGGTTTGATTCAACAAACGACTGGTCAAGAACCTGTGCCGTGCCGCCGATGTGGAAGGTACGCATGGTGAGCTGGGTGCCCGGTTCACCGATGGACTGGGCGGCAATAACGCCGACCGCTTCACCCATGTTGACGGGTGTGCCGCGGGCCAGATCGCGTCCGTAGCACTTTGCACAGACGCCGAACTTGGTCTCGCAGGTCAATACCGAGCGGATGCGGATTTCCGTGACACCCGCCTTCTCGATCTTCTCCACATGGGATTCCAGCATTTCCTCGCCGGCGTTGACGATCACGGCATTGGTTACCGGATCGACGACATCGGTTGCGGCAGTGCGTCCCAAAACGCGCACACCAAGCGACACAATCACTTCACCGGCGTCAATGATCGGCCGGGTGGTGATCGAGTTCTTCGTGCCGCAATCCTCCTGGCTAATGATGGCATCCTGCGCCACGTCAACCAAGCGGCGCGTGAGATACCCCGAATTCGCCGTCTTCAACGCCGTATCGGCAAGACCCTTGCGGGCGCCGTGGGTGGAGTTGAAGTATTCGAGAACCGACAGGCCTTCCTTGAAGTTGGAAATGATCGGCGTTTCGATGATCTCGCCCGAAGGCTTGGCCATGAGGCCGCGCATGCCGGCAAGCTGCTTCATTTGCGCTGGCGAACCGCGCGCACCCGAATGGCTCATCATGTAGATCGAGTTGATCTGCTTTTCACGGCCCGTTTTCTCGTCGATCTGGACGGCCTGAATGCCAGCCATCATCTCTTCGGCCACCCGGTCTGTACACTTGGCCCAGGCGTCAACCACCTTGTTGTACTTCTCGCCCTGGGTAATGAGACCGTCGATATACTGCTGCTCATACTCCTTGGCCAGTTCGCGCGTCTGGCTGACCAGCTTTTCCTTGGCAGGAGGGATAACCATGTCATCCTTGCCGAAGGAAATGCCCGCCTTGTAGGCATTGTAGAAGCCCAGCGACATGATCCGGTCGCAGAACACAACCGACTCTTTCTGGCCGCAGTGGCGATAGACCGCGTCGATCATCTTGGAGATCTCGCGCTTGGTCATCAGCTTGTTGCACAGGTCGAAGGAAATGTTGGTGGAGAGCGGCAGGAGTTCGCCGATCTTCATGCGGCCCGGCGTGGTGTCGATGATACGGTTGATCACCTTGCCTTCCGGCCCAACTTCCTTGATGCGGCCCTTGATCTTGGTGTGCAGCGTGATAACGCCGGCCGCCAGGGCATGGTCGATTTCCGCTGTGTTGCCAAAGGCCTTGCCTTCGCCCGCTTCACCGTTGCGGATGATCGACAGATAATAGAGCCCAAGCACGATGTCCTGCGACGGCACGATGATCGGCTGGCCGTTGGCCGGATGCAACACGTTGTTGGTCGACATCATCAGCACGCGGGCTTCCAGCTGGGCTTCCAGGGAAAGCGGCACGTGAACGGCCATCTGGTCGCCGTCGAAGTCAGCGTTGAACGCGGTGCACACCAGAGGATGGAGCTGGATGGCCTTGCCTTCAATCAACACGGGTTCAAACGCCTGGATGCCAAGCCTGTGCAGCGTCGGCGCGCGGTTCAGCATCACCGGATGTTCGCGGATCACCTCGTCAAGGATATCCCAGACCTCCGGCTTTTCCTTTTCAACCAGCTTCTTGGCCTGCTTCACGGTGGAAGAAAGGCCCTTGGCTTCAAGGCGCGAGTAAATGAACGGCTTGAACAGTTCGAGCGCCATCTTCTTCGGCAAGCCGCACTGATGCAGCTTGAGCTCCGGACCCACCACGATGACCGAGCGGCCGGAATAGTCCACGCGCTTGCCGAGCAAGTTCTGCCGAAAGCGGCCCTGCTTGCCTTTGAGCATGTCAGCCAGCGACTTCAGCGGACGCTTGTTGGCACCCGTGATCACCCGGCCACGGCGGCCGTTATCAAACAATGCGTCAACCGACTCCTGCAACATGCGCTTTTCATTGCGCACGATGATATCCGGCGCGCGCAGTTCGATGAGTCGCTTCAGGCGGTTGTTGCGGTTGATCACCCGGCGATAGAGGTCGTTGAGATCCGACGTCGCAACACGGCCGCCATCCAGAGGAACCAGCGGACGGAGCTCCGGCGGAATGACCGGAACCTGGGTGAGGATCATCC
>JBAVOA010000169.1:0-7613 GCA_049691635.1 Aestuariivirga sp.
TATTTGCTGTAGCCATAGGAAAGCTTGGACACGAACAGATAATCGCCCACCTTCAGGGTCGGATACATGGACGCCGAGGGAATGTTGAAAGGCTGATACAGGAAGGTCCGCACGAAAAAGGCAATCAGCAGCGCCTGAATGATCACCTTTATAGTGTCCCAGATGCCTTCTTCGGATTTCTGGCGCATGTCTTGAGCCGCCGCCATGTGATAGTCTTTCTTGTGCATCAAAATTGAGCTTTCTTCGCTCCGCCTGCCACTTGGCCTATAGCGCCAACCCCATATGAGGTGCAATGCAACACTATGCAAGCTTGGGTACTGTGGCCGATTCACCACAGTCCGGCTCAAGGGCGGGAAATTCTCCCCGCGGGCGCGGACGCGTAACTTCTTCCCCTGCTGGTTCCAGGTAGAACCGCACATTGAAAGAGCCCTTTACAACAAGAACGGTCTGCAGTCTTGTCTGGCAATGCCTCATGGAGGTCCAGCGCGCCCGGCTTCAGAGGGTTTCGAAGAGCGCGGTGCAGACGGCGGCTCTTGATCCACCTCTGACTCAGGCGGGTCTTTGCGAAATGGGCATCCGCCATTGATCATGGGCGTCGCGTTGCGGATCTGGGGGCAAATTTGGAGGAGAAAAATCACGAAAGTAGTAATCCACACCGAAAATGCGCCCAAGTCGTTCGCTGGTTACAGCCAAGCTATCACGTCAAACGGTCTTGTCTTCGTTTCCGGGCAGGGTCCCTTTGACGCGAAGACAGGCGACGTGGTCGGGACAACAATCCAGGAAGATACAGCCCAATGCCTCAGGAACATCGAAACAATTCTTCATGCCGCAGGAAGCTCGCTCGACAGGGCCCTGAGCGCCACGTTTATCCTTGGCGACGAAAGCGATTTCGCAGGAATGAACGAGGAATGGGAAAAATGGTTCCCCAAGGACCCGCCGGCGCGGCAGGGTGCGAAACTCCCCATCCATCCGAAAGGCATGCGCGTTTCAATTGCACTCATTGCAGAGGTTTAGCCCCGCCCAACGTGAGCACCCCATCGCGACATGTCAGCATTTATTGAACCAAACGATGTGACAAGAAATGATCCATCCGAGATACCGACAGTCCCTTCTCGCCCAACCGCATCGGCGGTAGAGGTTGATTTTCATTTCAGCAAACCTCCCGGTTCAGGCAACCAAAACCGCTTCAATGATAACAATAGCCTGGGCGTAGGGATAGTCATCGGTGATCGTGAGCTGGATGCGGGCCTGATGTCCGGCTGGAATGATTCGCTCCAGCTGCGCCCTGGCGCCGCCTGAAAGCTGCATGGTGGGCCGCCCCGAAGGCTCGTTCACCACTCCCATGTCTTTCCAGAACACGCCCCGGCGAAAGCCCGTGCCCAAAGCCTTGGAGCAGGCTTCCTTGGCGGCAAAGCGCTTGGCGTAGGAGGCCGCCCGCTGGGCCCGGCGGTCGGATTTCTTCTGCTCGATATCGGTGAAAATCCGCGCCACGAACCGGTCGCCGTAGCGTTCCAGAGTCTGTTCGATGCGCCTGATATCCACCATGTCATTGCCAAGGCCGACGATCATGTGTTGAGCCCCCGGCTGCCCGGCTTCACCGCCGGAAGGACCGCAAGCTCCGGCGGCAAAGCCGTTGCGGCATAGGCCGGGATGTCAAGGCGGGTGAGCGCAAACAGCGGAACGCCCAGTTCCGCCTTGCCGCCCGACCGGTCAATCAGGCAGGCGGCGGCAACCGTCACGCCGCCCTCCTCCGCAATCCCGGCAATGCATTCGCGCGACGAAAGCCCCGTGGTGACAATGTCCTCAACCATCAGCACCCTGGCGCCTTTGGCAATGTTGAAGCCGCGCCGCAAGCTCAGCTTGCCGTCAACCCGCTCAAAAAAGATCGCGGGCTTGCCCAGCTGCCGTCCCATTTCATAGCCCACCACCACGCCACCCATGGCGGGCGAGGCAACAAGGTCAATCTGGCTCCGGATATCGCCGCTGATTCGCTCCGTCAGCGACCGGCACAACCGGTCCGCCCGCGCCGGATCCATCAGCACCCGCGCGCATTGCAGGTAGCGCGAACTGTGCAACCCCGACGACAAAATGAAATGTCCCTCAAGAAGCGCGCCCGCCGCGCGGAATTCGCCCAACACCTCGTCGTGACTTAGCATCTCCTACCCCGTTGCCCGTGTGACGGCGCTCACCGCGTTGCGCGTTCTAAGGCCTGCGATGATATCGTTCAGATGGCGTGCATCATGCACTTCAAGCAGAATGTCCAGATCAAAAAAGTCGCGCACGCCCTGCCGCGCCATCATCTGCAACTCATCGATATTGCCGCCCTGGTCGCCGATCACCTGGGTCACCTGCGCCAGCGCCCCCACCTCGTTCAGCAGAACCACATTGATCCGCGCCGGAAATTTCTGTTCGGAAGCCGCACTGTCCCAGGCGAGATCAATCCAGCGTTCCGGCTGGCTGTCAAACTGCTCCAGCGCCTTGGCGAAGATCGGATAGATCGTCACCCCTTCACCAGGCATCGTGATGCCCACAATGCGCTCGCCCGGAACTGCCCCGGTTTCCTTTGAAATCGTGAACGCCATGTTGCCGCTCAGGCCGCGCACCGGACCCGAGGCCGCCTGTCCGGATTCGGATTTCTTCGTCGAACCCTTGCGCCGCGATTCGCGCATCTGGCTCGCTTCCGCCGTCAGGCCCATGGCTTTGAGCATGTCATAGCCCGAAAGATCACCCCGCCCGATAGCCGCCATCGTGTCATCAACATTCTTGTGGCCGAGGCGCGGCACCGCGGCGGCGATTTCCTTGGCCACCATGGGTTTGTTCTGCTTGGCCAGAAGCTTTTCCACAATCTCGCGGCCAAGCCCGGCAAACTGCTTGCGCATGGCAGCCCTGGTTGCCCGCCGGATGGCGGCGCGCGCCTTGCCGGTCACCGCGATATTTTCCCAGGCCGGCGGCGGCACCTGCGCATCCGAGCGGATGATATCCACCTCATCGCCGTTTTCGAGTTCCGCCACCAGCGGCGCATGGCGGCCGTTCACCTTGCAGCCCACGCAGCTGTCGCCCACCGAGGTATGCACCGCATAGGCAAAGTCGATGGGCGTTGCGCCGCGCGGCAAAGCGATGAGCTGTCCCTTCGGCGTGAAGCAGAACACCTGGTCGTGGAACAGTTCAAGCTTGGTGTGTTCGAGGAATTCCTTCGGGCTCTCGCCCTCCTGCAGCATTTCAACGAGATGGCGGAGCCAGCGGTAGGCATTGGATTCAGCCCCGGGCGCGCGGAAACCGTCGAGCGCTTCGCGCGCATCCGGCGCATCCTTGTACAGCGCATGCGCCGCCACGCCGCGCTCGGCAATCTCATGCATCAGCCGGGTGCGGATCTGCATTTCAACCCGCATGTGGTGCGGCCCGATCACAATCGTATGCAGCGAGCGGTAGTCGTTCTGCTTAGGGGTAGAGATATAGTCCTTGAAGCGCCCGGGGATCGCCCGCCAGGTCCGGTGCACGATGCCGATGGCCCGGTAGCACTGGTCCACCGTGCCCACGATCACCCGGAACCCGAAGATGTCCGAGAGCTGGCCCAGCGACAGATGCTTGCGCTCCATCTTGCGCCAGATCGAATAGGGCCGTTTTTCGCGGCCATAGACTTCCGCCTTGATGCCGTTCTCGGCCAGCTTGGTCACCAGCGCCTTTTCGATCTCGCGCAGTACATCGCCGCTTTCCTCATGGAGCTGGGCCAACCGGTCGGTGATGATTTTGTTGGCGTCGGGGTTCAGTACCCGGAAAGAAATATCCTCCAGCTCGTCGCGCACCGTCTGCATGCCCATGCGGCCGGCGAGAGGCGCATAGATGTCCATGGTTTCCTGGGCAATGCGCAGGCGCTTGTCCGGCTTCACATGCTCGATGGTGCGCATGTTGTGCAGCCGGTCCGCCAGCTTCACCATAAGCACCCGCACATCCTTCGACATGGCGAGCAGAAGCTTCCGCAAGTTTTCCGCCTGGGTGGCTTCGGTAGTAACGAGATCGATCTTCTTGATCTTGGTGAGCCCATCAACGAGAGCGGCAATTTCCTTGCCGAACTTCTCCTCGATCTCCTGGTGCGTGGACGCCGTGTCCTCCACCGTGTCGTGGAGCAGCGCTGCCGCAATCGTGGCATCGTCCAGCTTCATTTCGGTGAGGATGGCCGCCACTTCGAGGGGATGGTTGAAATAGGCCTCGCCCGAAGCGCGCTTCTGGCTGCCATGGGCCTTCATGGCATAGACATAGGCCCGGTTGAGCAGGTCCTCATTCGCGTCCGGATCATACTTCACGACCCGTTCAACCAATTCATACTGGCGCATCATCGCCGCATGATACGATAAAAAAGGCCGGGAGCGAGCCCCCGGCCTGATTAATCTTAAGAAATGTGGATATCAGTAGCCGTTGCGCTGGCTGCCGGGGCTTTCGGCCGGAGGCATTCCTTCAAGGCCGCGGAGCAGCTCTTCTTCGGTCATCTGCTCGAACTCAACCGGTTCGGCGGCGGCGGCATTCTGCTCGCCAATCGATCCGGGAACGGTGGAAGTGAGCAAGGGCATGTCGGTCGGCTCCGGCTCATCCACTTCCACATGCTTCTGCATGGCATGGATGAATTCCTCGCGCAGGTCGTCCTTGTTGATCGTCTCGTCGGCGATCTCGCGCAGCGACACGACAGGGTCCTTGTCATTGTCCCGGTCAAGGGTAATGGGCGCACCTTGCGAAATCATCCGCGCCCGGTGGGCCGAAAGCAGAACCAGTTCAAACCGGTTCGGCAGCTTGTCGATGCAGTCTTCAATGGTGACGCGCGCCATAAGCTCGTGTTCTCCTGAAAGGGGGTAATCGGGATTTGGGCGGCTTCTAGGGGATTTCCCGCCAAAATGCAAGCCAGCCATGGCCAAGGAGGGCATTGACCACCCGCGCCAGCTGTTTACCCTGACCGCCTCCCTCTCCCAAAGGCGGCACCCTTGGAACTCCACACCCTTCTCCTCCTCTTCGCCGGCGGCATGCTGGCTGGCATCATTAATGTCATTGTCGGAGGCGCCGGCTTCATGACCTTTCCCCTGCTGGTGGCGGCGGGGATGAGCGAAATCGAAGCGAATGCCTCGAATTTCGTGGCCGTCCTGCCCGCCAATCTGGTCGGCGCCTGGGCCTACCGCTCGGAACTGGCCGCCGTCCGCCAGCACCTCGGCACCAGGCTTTTCCTTGCAGCACTTGGCGGCGTCCTGGGCTCCACCATCCTCATCTACACGGGCCAGGCCTCCTTCCAGAAGGCCATTCCCTGGCTGCTGCTCTTTGCCACCGTCTCGTTTTCCGCCGGTCCCTGGTTCAAGGCCAGGCTGGAGCGCCACTTCAACTTCGATGGCACGCGCTGGCTCTGGCTCTCTTTTACCCTCGAATTCCTGGTCTATGCCTATGGCGGCTATTTCGGCCTCGGCATGGGCATCATCTTCTTCACCATCTACGCCCTGTTCTCCCACATGAGCCTGCACCAGGCCAATGCACTGCGCAACATCACCATCTCGCTGATGACGCTCATCTCCATCGTCATCTTCGCCCGCGCCGGCGTCATCAGGTTCCTGCCCGCCCTGGTCATGATGTCGGGCGCCGTGGTCGGCAGCTATTTCTCCGCCAAGGTGGCCATGCGCATCGATCAGCGCCTCGTGCGCCGGGCCATCCTGGTCTGGGCTGTGATTCTCACCGGTTTTGCCTTCTGGAAATATTACTGAAACCGGAATTGATCCGTATCAATGCCCGTAACAGTTCGAGCCCCCATCATTCCCCCAACCGTTCACCCAACCCAAGGAGATGACCATGCTAAAAAGAAACTTCGTGAAACTCTGCCTCTTGGCCCTCGCCCTGCCGCTGGCGGCAAGCCTGCCCGCCCAGGCAGCCACGGTCATCAAGGTCTCCCTTTGGGACAAGGGCGGCATGATGGACATGAGCAAGAACATGGGCCTTGGCATGGGCATGCACGGCAAGATGGAGATGGCCATCATGGGCATCAAGATCAACAAGAAATCCGTCCCCCATGGCAAAGTCACCTTCGACGTCGTCAACGACTCCAAGGAAACCGTCCATGAAATGCTGGTGGCCCCCGTGAAGGATGAGAACACCGTGCTGCCCTTCGTGGAAAATGAAAACCGCGTCAACGAGGAAAAATCCGGCGATCTCGGTGAAGTCTCCGAACTTGAACCCGGCAAGTCCGGCTCTCTCACCCTTGATCTCAAACCGGGAAACTACCTCCTCTTCTGCAATGTCCCCGGCCACTACACGGCCGGCATGTGGACCATGCTGAAGGTCAAGTAAGCAACCCGGCCGTGGCGGACAAATTCCGCCACGGTCGTATGCCGCCGTGGCTCCTGTCAGTCCTGGGGATTGGCAGGGCGGTTGTCCCCGCCAAGCCGCCCTGTACCTTTAGCATTTGCTAGATATCCTCCGGCTCTCTACACTTCCACTGCACAATCAACCGGAGGCCATCATGAAACAATATCTGGCAAAATACTGGTGGGTGTTTCTGCTGCGCGGCATTTTTGGTGTTGTATTTGGCGTTCTGGCATTTGCCTTGCCGGGGCTGACGCTGGCAACCCTGGTGATCGTGTGGGGCGCCTACGCCCTGGTTGATGGCGTCTTCTCGCTCTGGTCCGCCGCCAGTGGCAGCGCCCATGGCGACGACCGCTGGCTGGTGGGGCTGCAAGGCGTTATCGGCCTGGCCGCCGGCATCATCACCCTCATCATGCCGGGGGTAACCGCCCTCGGCCTCCTCATCGCCATCGCCGCCTGGAGCCTGGTGATCGGCGTCCTGCAGATTGCCGCCGCCATAAAGCTCCGCGAGGAAATCGAGGGCGAGTTCTGGCTTGGCCTGTCGGGCCTCATCTCAATTCTCTTCGGACTCTTTCTCATCGCCCGCCCCGGCGAAGGGGCGCTTGCCGTCATCTGGATCATCGGCAGTTACGCCCTGATCTTCGGCCTATTCCTCATCGCCTTCGCCTTCCGCATCAAAGGTCGCGGACAACCGTCCTGAGATGGCTGCGTTGGCTCCAGCCACCTGCTCCCCTCATGGCTCGAGGTGGCCGCGCCCGCGCGGCTCTCGAAGCATCCTTCCTGCGATTACAGCAATGTCGAACCGTCTGCCATCACAAGCCTCATTTCGACTTCACAACCCTTGGACAATGATTTCAATCCGCGCTGAAGCTCTGCGCCCGCTTCTACCAGAGCTCCGTCTGGCATTGGGTCGAGGGCTTCTAGGATGAACCACATGTGGGTGGAAGAGGTTTCAATCCGCGTGCGCGTTCCCTGGCGCCAGTTCCAATGCCGGCATGTGACGCCAATTTCATCACGCCAGATGATTTCGCCCGGCTCTGGCGTTTCAGTGGTAGGCGCACCGGCCTGCATCGTATCGAATGGCTCATCACCAATGGCGCGCGCAAGTTGTGGTGCCCCAACATACGCTTCTACATTCTCACCCCCTACCGGAATGGCAAAGCGCAAGCTCACTGCATTGTAGAGATCAACAACTGCGTTGACACCCGGCAGCACTCCATCCCGCGTTGCGCGCTTTAGAAGAGCTTCGGCTGAACAGGGGGTTCGCTGCGGCTTCACCCCAAAAG
>JBAVOA010000170.1:0-2661 GCA_049691635.1 Aestuariivirga sp.
ACCCAGCCTTGCAGTTCTTGGCGGACCAGGGCTTCCAACATTTCAATAGAAGGCCCGCTGTCATTCAGGCACGGCACCGCGGAGAAATTGGCGCCGCCCGCATGCTTGAATGATTCATCAAGGCCGATGGCCACTTCCTCCAGGGTTTCCACGCAGTCGGCCGAAAATCCCGGCATGATCATCACCAGATTCTTTACGCCCTTTGCAGGCAGGCCCTCAACAGTGCCCTGGGCATAGGGCTGGAGCCATTCTGCCCGGCCGAAGCGCGATTGGAAAACCACTTGCAACTGATCTGGCGGGAGCTTCATTTTTTCGCGCAGCAGCCGTGCCGTTTTCATGCAATGGCAATAATAGGGATCACCCTTGGTCAAATATTCCCGCGGCAAGCCGTGAAAGGAAGCCAGGATCACATCCGGCTTCCAGGGCAGAGCCTTGAGATGCTGCTTCAGGCTCATGGCCAGCGCATCAACATAGGCGGGATGATCAAAATAGGGCGGCAAGCTGCGGATGGCGGGTTGCCAGCGCATGGCCTTCAGGGCGTCAAAACAGGAGTCAAGCGCCGTGGCGGTTGTTGCGGCACTGTATTGTGGATAGAGCGGAACCAGCAAAATCTGGTCGCACCCCTGCTCTTTAAGGGCATCAATGCGCTCTTTCACCGGTGGCAGCCCATATCGCATCGCCCAGTCAACGATGACGTCCGGGCGGTCTCTTAGCGCCACCTGGAGTTTTTCGCTTTGCCCGCGGGTGATAGTCTTCAAAGGCGATTCATTGCGCGCCCTGTTCCATATTTTTTCGTAGGCCTTGCCGCTCTTCTGCGGGCGGAATGTCAGGATAATGCCGTTCAGGATCAGCCACCAGAGGGCCCGGTTGACTTCGATCACCCTGCGGTCCGAGAGAAACTCCTTCAGATATCGCCGCATCGGCCAGTAGGATGTGGCTTCAGGCGTCCCCAAATTCATCAGGAGGACACCTGTTTTACCTTTGTTAACGTTTGGATGGCCGGGGGGACGGTATTTTTGAGTGTCCGCGTTCTTCATCGGCTCCGCCTCCTGGGGGAGAGAGTGCTACCTGCAACCGGGCTGGATGACGTTAACATAATGCAAACTCTGTATGAATATCTTGTACCAACGTAAAATCGTGCAAGGCGCAAACCACAATGGATAGTTTGGAAACCGGGCGAAGTCCATTCTTCTCCCAGCTCCAGAAAGAAGGCCAGCGCGCAGCTGACCTTGTTTTCGCTGACCTTGACACTACCTCGACAAGCTCGAATCTCGAGCCGGGACAATTCCGCGCATCTCAGGTTGATGCACTCTATGGCACCATGCCGCTCTTTGTGCTGTCCCACATCATCGTGGTGCCAACTTTTGCATCCTTGATATCGGACCGGCTTCAAACCGCCATGACCACCTGGTGGATTTCCCTGTCCATCATCCCCGTGATGCTTTTGATCCTGCTCTGGAGCAGGCATACCCGCAAGAAATCCACCGTTGCCGGGGTTGCGGAAATTCGCTGGATTGAATTGCTTGGCGTGCTGTTTGGCTTGTCTTGGGCCTTGTTTCCCGCCGCTTTTTTTGCTCCCGCCGATGCCAGCCTGCGCATTCTGATCGTTGGCGGCACGCTTGCGGCTTCGGCAATCGGCACCTTTGCCCTCTCCCGTGTGCCGGCCGCTTCCATTCTTTACTGCGCCCTGATCACCGGCTCCCTGTCGCTTTCCGTGACCCGGCTGGGCGGTCATATAGGCCTCACCTTCACACTCTTTATCGTGACCTATGGCCTCATTCTCACCGGCATGGTCCTCAATCACCACCGCGACCAGGTGCAGAAAGCCGCCGATGCCCAGGAAATGCATAACCAGAAAGACATCATTGCGCTTCTGCTCAATGACTTCGAGATGGGCACAAGCGACTGGCTGTTCGAATGCGATGCCAAGGGTTGTCTCACCTATGTTTCCGCCAGGTTAGGCGAGATTGTTGGCAAGTCACCCCAGGATCTCAAACACCTCACCCTTCTCAAGGCCGCCGATGCCGACCTTGCGCAAAGCGGCTGGGCTGAACTCTGGGAGACAATGGAGGCAAGAAAACCTGTCGTCGCCCACCAGCTTGAAGTGACCAAAGCCGGACGGACCACCCATTGGGAGATCAGTGCCAGGCCGCTTTTCGTGGAAGGTGAAGTGTTCAAGGGGTACCGCGGTGTTGGCCGCGACATCACGGCGGAATGGCAAACTGACCGCAAGCTGATTGAAGCCAAGGAAGCCGCGGAAGCCGCGAGCGCCGCAAAGTCGCACTTTCTGGCTGTCATGAGCCATGAACTGCGCACCCCTCTCAATTCGATTGTCGGATTTTCAGAAATTCTGTCATCACGCAATGAAGACAAGCTCGAAACCGAAACCAGGCTCGATTATGCCAAGACCGTCCTCAACAGCAGCAGGCATCTGCAAACCCTGATCAACGACATTCTTGATGCCACACGTATTGAAAACGGCACAATCTCCCTTGTTGAACAGGATATCGACGCAGCCGAGCTCGTCGAAATTGCCGTGAAAATGTGCCGCGACCAGGCCGAGAAGACCGATGTGACACTGGTTGCAAAATTGACCGACGGCATCGAGGTCCGCGCTGATATTACGCGGACCAAGCAGATTCTCCTCAACCTCGTGACCAA